>DASTKA010000090.1:0-5374 GCA_035716165.1 Mycobacterium sp.
TGCGCCGGCCGGTGAGTTTGAGACCGATGCCGACGCGTCCGCGCGGTACCCCGACCAATTCGCCGAGCGCCCGGGCCGACTGCCACCCCTGAAGCTCCCTGCCGGAGGCTTCGTGGTTCTCGGCCTCGGGATACACCTGAATGATTTCCCGGACCAGGATTGTCTCGGTGCCCTGGCGCAGGGCGTCTTCGGTGAGCTCGACCGAGACGTGGATCCGTGCGGCCTTCACCTGCAGTCCCAAGAACGCCGACACGAGCACCAGGAAGATCGCGGGTACCACCAACGACACCGGGGCGCCGCTCCAGATTTCGATCAGGATCATGGCCGCCGCCGAGAGCGGGCCGCATGCCAGCCACCACCAGCTGGCGCCGGGTTCGTAGAACAACGGCTTGGGTGCCCTGTCACCGTCGGTAGTCATCGCCCGCCCCGCCTCACGAGAGCCACCTTGCCGCATCCGCGGCCCAATAGGTGAGAACGATATCCGCTCCGGCGCGCCGGATGCTGGTGAGTGACTCCAGCGCCGCGGCGCGTTCGTCGATCCAGTTGTTCGCGGCTGCAGCGCAAATCATCGCGTACTCCCCCGACACCTGGTAGGCGGCGACGGGAACGGGCGAGACGTCCGCCGCGGCGGCGACCACGTCGAGATAGCTCATCGCCGGCTTGATCATCACGATGTCGGCGCCCTCGTCGAGGTCGAGCTCGATTTCGCGCAGCGCCTCTCGGGCGTTGCCGGCCTCCTGCTGATAGGTGCGGCGGTCACCGGACAGGCTGGAACTGACCGCCTCACGAAACGGGCCGTAGAACACCGAGGCGAACTTGGCGGCGTAGGCGAGAATCGCCACGTCGGTGTAACCCGCGGCGTCCAAACCGTCGCGGATCGCACCCACCTGACCGTCCATCATGCCGCTCGGCCCCACCACGTGAGCGCCCGATTCGGCTTGCGCGACAGCGAGTTCCACATAGCGGGCCAGCGTGGCGTCGTTGTCGACCCGGCCCCGGTCGTCGAGGACGCCGCAGTGTCCGTGGTCGGTGAACTCGTCCAGGCAGGTGTCGGCCATCAATACCGTGGCCTCGCCGAGGTCCTTGGCCAAGTCGCGCAAAGCGACATTGAGAATGCCGTCGGGGTCGGTCCCGACCGACCCGATCGAATCCTTGTCCCCGTCACGGGGGACGCCGAAGAGCATCAGTCCGCCCACGCCCGCGGCGACGGCGCTGGCGGCCGCGCCGCGCAGTGAATCACGGGTGTGCTGCACCACGCCCGGCATGGATGTGATCGGCCGCGGTTCGTCGATACCGTCCGCGACGAACATCGGCAACACCAAATGCCTTGGCTCCAAGGACGTTTGCGCCACCAATCGGCGGATCGCCGGGGTGGTGCGGAGCCGGCGCGGGCGTTGCCGCGGGTAGGCCACTAACGCCTGCGGCTCTTTTTACGCGGTGGCGGCAGCGCACCCTCGGCACGCAGCCGCGCGGCGTGTTCGGCTAACGCGTCGACCAGCGGGCCAACCGCGGCGGTCTCGGGCTGGACATCCACCCGCAGACCGAATTCGGCCGCGGTCTCAGCGGTCTTGGGACCGATGCAGGCGATGATCGTCCGTGCGTGCGGCTTGCCGGCGATGCCGACCAGGTTTCGCACCGTGGAGCTGGACGTGAAGCACACCGCGTCGAAGCCACCGGTCTTGATCATCTCCCGCGTCTCCGCCGGCGGCGGGGCGGCCCGCACCGTGCGGTACGCGGTGACATCCTCGATCTCCCAACCACGTTCGCGCAGACCCTCGGCCAGCGTCTCGGTGGCGATGTCGGCCCGGGGCAGCAGGACCCGGTTGACCGGGTCGAAGATGCTGTCGTAGGGCGGGAAGTCGTCAAGCAGTCCCAGCGAGGACTGCTCGCCGGCCGGCACCAGCTCCGGGCTGATTCCGAACGCCCGGACCCGGTCGGCGGTCGACTCGCCCACACACGCGATCTTCACTCCCGAGAACGCGCGCGCGTCCAGACCGAACTCACCGAACTTCTCCCACACCGCACGCACCGCGTTGGTGGAGGTGAACACCACCCACTGGAAGCGGCCGTCGACCAATCCCTTGACGGCCCGCTCCATCTGGGCGGGGCTCCGCGGTGGCTCGACGGCAATGGTCGGCACCTCGATGGGGAGTGCACCGTAGGACGTCAGGCGCTCGCTCATCTCGCCGGCCTGATCCTTGGTGCGGGGCACCAGGACAGTCCAGCCGTACAGCGCGCGGCTCTCCCACCAGTTCAGCTTGGCCCGGCTGGCCACCGTCTTGCCGATGGTCACCACCAGCGGCCCGGTCAGCGGACCGGCGGGGTCGGTGCCGCCCAGCACCGCCGAGTCGGTCAACCCGTGCAGCGTGGTTTCGATCGAACGCTGCTGGCAGGTGGTGCCGTGCGCGGTCACCACGCACGGGGTGTTCTCGGCGAGCTCATGCTCGATCAGGGTGCGCGCCGCGTCGGCCAGGTGCGACGACGTGGCCTGCAGAATCAGCGGGCCGGGCGCCGCGGCCAGCGCCTCCCAGTCCACATCTGGGTCGCGCACGTCGGCCACCGTGTGCGAAGACCCCAGCGGCAGCCCCGCGTACGTCGGGACGGCATCGCTGGGGGCCAGTCCGGGCACGATCTCGATGTGCAGGTGGCTCCGCGCGATGGCGTTCACCTCGGTGATGACCGCGTCGACCGTCAGCGGGTCGCCGGCCACCAGCCGCACCACGTCGACGCCCGTCCGCGCCTCGGCGGTCAGCGTCTTGGCCACCTCGGCGGGGTCGCCCAGCGCCGGTCGGATGTCGGGACCGCCGGATATCACCGCCGGCTGCGCCTTGGCCCGGTCGGAACCGCCGTCGCCGTTCGCAGCGGCCGGATCGGCCGGAGCCGGGCCGGACACGGGTGGCAGGTCTTTGCCGATCACGGCCAGCACCGGCTCAGGCACGTCGGGGTCGGTGAACACCAGGGCGGCGTTCGCCAGCACCGTGGCGGCCCGGGTCGTCAGCAATCCCGGATCGCCGGGGCCGGAGCCCACGTACGTGATGCGGCCGGGTGTCGGCTTGCGGCCTCGCGTCGTCATTGTCGCTCCCACGTAACTCGCATTTAATTTCCTCGCGCCGGGTCTTGCCGCGCTTCGCTCATCAGCTCTCGGGCGCCCAGCTCGAACAGCTCCGCGGCGACCGAAAGCCCAAGCTCTCGTGCCCGACCGGGATTGCCGATGCCAGACGCGCGGATCACATCAGACCCGTCCAGCGCCGCCACGCAACCGCGCAGCGACAGCTCTTCGAAGATCCGGCCTTCCTCATCGATGGACTCGACCACCTCGGCGATCGCGCCCACCGGTGCGGAGCAACCGGCCTCCAGTTCGGCCAGCAGGGCTCGCTCCGCGGTGACCGCCGCACGAGTGTCGGCGTCGTCCAGTTCCGCCAGCACTGCCGCTAACCGGCTGTCACCGGCGCGGCATTCGACGGCGAGCGCGCCCTGAGCCGGTGCTGGCAACATCTGCACCGGCTCTAGCGTCTCGGTGACATCGTCGAGGCGACCGATCCGGGCCAGTCCCGCCCGGGCTACCACGATCGCGTCGAGATCACCACTGCTTACCCTGTTCAACCTGGTATCTAGGTTGCCTCGTAGGGGGCGAATTTCCAAACCGAGACCCAATGCTCTAAGCTGCGCGGCCCGCCGCGGCGACGACGTCCCCACCAGCGAACCGGTTGGCAACTCCGCGAGCACCAGCCCGTCCCGGGCTACCACCGCGTCGCGCGGGTCATTGCGCACCGGTATGGCCGGCATAGCAAACCTTGGATCGTCGGCGGTGGGCAGGTCTTTGTGGGAGTGCACGGCGGCGTCGATGCGGCCCTCTTCCATGGCCTCGCGCAGCGCGGTGGTGAAGACGCCCACCCCGAGGTCTTCGATGGGAGCCGAGGATCGGTCCCCGGCGGTGCTGATGGTCACCAGCTCTGCCGGGTGTCCCAGCGCGATCAAAGCGTCCCTGACGATTCCGGCCTGAGTGGTGGCCAACAGGCTGCCCCGGGTGCCTATCCGGATCACGTTCGCCAATCGCCTACTCGGCGGTCTGCTGCGGAGTACCCGCGTCGAATCCGTTTGCAATGACTGGCAATTCGCCCGCAGCCACGGCATCGACGGCGGTCTGGTCGAGTTCGAAGAGTTCGCGCAGCGCCTCGGCGTAGCTGTCACCACCGGGCGCGCTGGCGAGCTGTTTGATCCGCACGGTCGGCGCGTGGAGCAGCTTGTCGACCACCCGCCGCACGGTGCGGGCGACCTCTTCGCGCTGGGCGGTCTCGAGGCCGGGCAGCCGGTTGTCGAGGCGCAGCAGCTCCGCTTCAACCACGTCGGCGGCGCGCTGGCGCAACGCCGTGACCGTCGGCGTGACCTCGGCCATGCGCTGGCCGGCCAGATAGGCAGCAACTTCGGTGGCGACGATGTTGCGCGCGGCGTCGACGTCCGCGGCCGCGGCGTGGGCGGAGGGCTCACGCTGTACGCGGTCCACATCGACGACCCAGACGCCGGGCAGGCCGGCCACCGCCGGGTCGACGTCGCGCGGCATGCCCAGGTCGCAGATGACCAATGGGTGTGACTCTTCGTCGCGGTGCGCGGCGGCCAGCGCGTGGTGCACGTCGGCCAGCGACACCACCGGGGTCAGCGCCCCGGTACAGCTGACGACGACGTCGGCATCGGCCAGGGTGTCGGCCAGCCGGTCCAACGGTAGGGCGTCGGCCCGCACACCGGAGTCGCGAATCTTGCGGACCAGGCGCTGACCGCGGGACAACGACCGGTTGAGTACATGAACGTGCTCGATGCCGGCACGCGAAAGGTGGGTCGCGGCCAGCGCACCCATCGCTCCGGCGCCGACCAGGACAGCCGTCTTGCCCGACAGCCCACCGAGCCGGCGTTCGGCCATGCCCAGGGCGACCGACACCACCGAGGCGCCGGCGGCGTCGATGGCGGTTTCGGAATGCACCCGCTTGCCCACCGACAGAGCCCGCTGCGCCAGCTCGTGCAGTACCCGGCCGACGGTGCGATTGGTCTCGGCGTCGGCGTATGCCCGACGAACCTGACCGAGCACCTGCTGCTCGCCGATCACCGCGGAATCGAGGCCGCTGGCGACCGCGAACAGGTGCTCGACGGCGGCCTCGCTGTATCGGACATACGCGTATTTGGTGAGGTCGGTCATCGACATGCCGGACTGTTCCGACAGCACCTGCCCGATCACCGCCAACCCGCCGTGGAACGCGTCCACCACCGCATAGACCTCGACCCGGTTGCAGGTCGACAGCACCATCGCCTCGGTCACCAGCGGCGACTGCAACAACCGGTCGACGATCTTGCCCTGATCGGCCTCGTCGATGCTCAGTTGTTC
>DASTKA010000091.1:0-6536 GCA_035716165.1 Mycobacterium sp.
CCACGGATCTTTCACCTGAGCGCGCAGGTGTGCCCGCCCGAGGCGGGCGACCAGCGACGTCAGCGGTGTGTCCCAGACCAGCGCCGTGGCGCTGGCTTCGTGGCCCCAGTACAGTGCTTGGCGCGCAAGTTGTTGGGTGGCGGGGACTTTGGTGAACAGGGACTGCACGGCCGGCGGGGTGGCGACGTCCAGGCGCGGCAGCACCCAGCACGGCGTGCGCTGAAATACTTTGACGAACCCGGCCTGCTTGACCAGCTCGGGGATGATCTGGATGGCGCTGGCGCCGGTCCCGATGACCGCGACGCGCTTGCCGGTGAAGTCGTAGTCGTGGTCCCAGCGTGCGCTGTGTATCTTGTGTCCGCGGTAGCTGTCCAGGCCGCGAATGTCGGGGAAGCTGACGTCCGACAGCGGGCCGGACGCCAGCACCACGGTGCGGGCGCGAAACTTCTTGCGGTTCTTGGTGGTGGCGGTCCAGACGCCGGCATCCTCGTCGAAGGTCAGGTCCTTCACCTCGTGGCCGAACCTGATGCGGCTGCGGATGTCGAACCTGTTCGCCATGTCTTCGAGGTGCCGGTATATCTCCGGCGCCGGTGAATAGGTGCGTGACCACGTCGGGTTCTTGACGAACGAGTACGAGTACAGCAGTGAGGGGACGTCGCAGCTGGCTCCCGGATAGGTTGTGTCGCGCCAGGTTCCGCCGACGCTGTCGGCACGCTCCAGCATCACGATGTCGTCGATTCCGGCTTCGGCCAAGCGGATCGCCGCCCCCAGTCCGGTGAAGCCGGCCCCGATGATGAGCGCCGCGTGGGCGCGGTTGTTCGCCATGGTCACGCCGCCGGCTCGTGGGTGAGTTCTCTAACCCAAGTCGGTACCGAAGGAAGAAGGGGTCGCGGGTATCGGTCGGAAAGCCACACCATCGAATTCGCCAGCAGGTGGTACGGGTGGCGTGGATTTGTGACCACTGCGGCGTAGCGCCTCAGGAAACGATAAGTCGGTACCCGCCCGGTACTTTCGCCGCGATCACCAAGCTCTCTGAATCGTTTCACAGCCCGGTAAAGCCGCTCCGGCTCCATACCCATGGCGGTGATCTCGTTGCGGATCCTGTTGATCAGCGGAGCGCCCATGATCGCACCGATGATAAGACCCGGAGTGGCATTGTGACCGACGAAGTCGATCAGTAACCGTCGGATCTTCGCGTGCCCGATCATGTCGAGGACTTCGAAATCGACGACCAGATGCCGTGATTCGTCATTGTTGATCTTCTCGAAAACCTGGTGGCAAACGGGATCGTGCACCTCGTCGAGGAGGAATTTCAACAGGGCGCCGTCCAGTGCGACTTCGAGCATCGGAATGACGGTGCCGAGCAGAGACAGTGGCATGTCGTCGGCCCAGCGGTCCAACCAGTCGATCGCCAGTCGTATGTTGACGTTCGGCTCGGGAATCTCGCCGTCCTCGAGCATGCCCCAGCGCTTCATCAGCGCCAGTTCGGCGTTGGCGTGGCGCTGCTCTTCGGCGTGGAAGTAGCGGTAGATCTCGGCGATGGTCGGTGTGGGAGCCTTCCTCGCCAGCGCCGCGAAGCCCCTGGCGCCGATGTTCTCGATCCAGCACAGGTCGGCCATGAAAGCCTTGAGCTGTGGCCGCTGTTCATCACTGATCATCTCGGCGCCGGGCGCGTCCCAATCGATATCGGCGAGCGCCCACTGGCGATCCTTGATCTTGGCGAGCATGGCTTCCATGTCGATGGCCACCGGGAGCTCCTTTTCGTCAGGGTGATCAGGGCAGGTTGATGCGCGACACCAGGCCGGCCGCGCGCGTATAGGTCTGTGGCGCCAGGCGTTTGATGTTCCAGCCGACCTTGGCGTCGATCTGCGGCATGCAGTACAACTCGCCGCGGTCATGGGCGTCCAGGCAGGTGCGCGCGACCTTCTCCGCGGATAATCCGGTCCAGCGCATCAGTTTTCCGGCCAGTTCGCTGGACTGTTCGCTGATGCGGCCCGACTCGAGGATGTTCGTCTTGACGAAGGTCGGGCACAGCACGGTGACTCGCACCGGCGTGCCGGCCAATTCGGCGGCGAGGGTCTCCGAGAGTGAGAGCACACCGGCCTTGCTGACGTTGTAGGCGGCCATGCCGGGCGCCGCACCGAACGCCGCCGCCGAGGCCACGTTGATGATGCCTCGGGGCGCGTCGGTCGGCTCGGCCTCGCGCAGGATCGGGGTGAACACATGGCAGCCGTGAATGGGACCCCACAGGTTGATGCCCAACGTCCACAGCCAGTCGTCCAACGGCGCTTCACCGATGGCGGCGCCGCCCGCGCCGACGCCGGCGTTGTTGATCACCAGAGTGGGTGGCCCCGCGAACCAGGACTGCGACTGTTCGGCCAACGCTTGCACGTCCTCGAAATGCGATACATCGCAACGGATTGCGACCGCTTTCGCGCCGTGTGCGGTGATCGTGTCGGCCGTGTGCTGCGCGGCCGCCTCGTCGATGTCACTGCAGACGACGGCGCCGCCACGCTTGCCGAGTTCGACTGCGAAGGCGGCACCGATGCCGCTTCCGGCTCCGGTCACCACCGCCGAGGCGCCGCGGCTGCTTTTCGCTCTGTTGAGGAGCCTGTCTAGCGGACCCAACATGGTCAGTGGACCTCCTCGCTGACGACGCGCGCGTCCTGCAGGGCATGCGCGATGAATCGCGCGACATAGGCCATCGCCTTGGCGGCTTCCGGTGTCATGCGGGGCAGCGCCTGAAACACGTGCACTTGATGCGGCCAGACCTGCAGTTCGCATCTGCCACCGGCGGTGCGGATGTCGGCGGCAAGCTGGCGCGCGTCCTCCTGCAGCATCTCCGCTCCACCGGCCTGGATCAGGGTGGGGGGAAGCGGTGGGCCGCCGGCGACGTCGAGCGTCAGCCGTTGGTGGGTGGGGTCGATGCCCCTGTGGTAGAGGCCGACCAGGCGGACCGCGCTCGCCGCGCGCGTGGCGGGATCGGGGCGAATGCGCTCGCGGGCCAGCGCCAGCTCGAACGTGAGGTCGTACAGGGGGGACAGCAGCACCATAGCGGCAGGGTGATCGACCCCCGGTTGCAGCAGCAGGTCCACCGACAGGTGGCCGCCAGCCGAATCACCCGCGATCACAATCTGTTTCGGCGACAGGCCGCAGGTGCCGACCAGCCAGTCCCAGCCGGCGCGGACGTCGTCGGCCGCGGTGGGGAAGCGATGCCGCGGCGCGAGTCGGTAGTCGATGCAGAAGACCGGTAGGCCGGTCAGGGCCGACAGCCAGGATGTCAAGCGCCGGTGGGTCTTTGGCGAACACACGGCGTACCCGCTGCCGTGCACGTAGTAGATCGCACCCTCGCGGATTGTGGACCGCTCGGTTTCGCTTGTCGGTGTTCGCGGTCCGTAGACCCATTCGCCCTTGACGCGGCGGCCGTCGGCCAGTTTGACATCGACCGATTCGACGCGGGTGCCCGCGAGCGAGGGGCCGAACGTCCCCATGATTCGCGCGACGATCTGGCGCGATAACCACAGCCCCCAGGCCCGCTCGGGCGGAATCACGCTGGTGATCGGCCGAAGGGTGTACGTACTTACCGCTGCCGCGCCGCGGGATCGCAACGACCCACGACCCGGAACGCCGTCCGTCATGAAACGAAGTCAACACCAAATGGTGACATTGGTCAATGGCAGCTTTGTGTAGACGCTGAGCGACCGTCTTTCCGGTCCCGATTGGGCATCGAGCATTCCGCCCGCGGCGCCGAAGGTCCGTGAGTGTGTCGTAGTGGTCCGGATAACGGGACGCAACGCTGCCGAAACACCTAGACCGTAGTTTCGGCTGAAGGAAGCCGATCGGGAGGCGTCAAATGGGAGGTCTGTTCAGGTGGGCCGGCCGAAAAGCCGGCGGCTCGTCAGCCGATCGGTGACTGCCAATGGCGGCGGCGCCGACGAAAACACATTGCCCGTACTGTTCACTGCAATGCGGGATCACACTTGAGGTGTCGCGTGGTTCGAGCGTGCTTGCGCCACAGACCGACTTTCCTACCAACCGTGGTGGCTTGTGCGCCAAGGGCTGGACCGCTGCTGACTTGTTGGGCCACCCGGAACGGCTGAGCGGGCCTCTGATCCGTGACCGCCGCGGCGAAGCGCTGCGCCCGGCGACCTGGAACGAGGCGCTCGAGCGGATCGTCGCAGCCTTCCAAAAGGCGCAACGGGACCACGGCAACGACGCGGTGGGATGCTTCGGCGGCGGCGGGCTGACGAATGAAAAGGCCTACCAATTCGGGAAATTCGCGCGCGTGGCATTACGGACTTCGGCGATCGACTATAACGGTCGTTTCTGCATGTCCTCGGCCGCCGCGGCGTCGATCCGCTCGTTCGGGGTAGATCGCGGCATGCCATTCCCGCTGGCCGATATCGCGCAGGCCGACGTCATCCTCGTCGTGGGCGCCAACCCCGCCGATACGCAGCCCCCCGCGATGCAGTACTTCGATGAGGGCCGGGCCCATGGTGCCAAGCACATCGTCGTGGATCCCCGCCGTCCCGCGACGGCGGACCGCGCGGAGATTCACCTGCAACCCGTGCCGGGCACGGATCTCGCGCTGGCCAATGCCATGCTCAATGTCGTTGTCCGCGAGGGACTTCTGGACAAGGAGTACGTCGCCGAACGAACCACAGGCTTTGAGGCGGTGCGGCGAGCGGTGCGCCTGTACTGGCCCGATCGTGTCGAGCGTATCTCTGGTGTGCCCGAAGGTGACATTGTGGCCGCGGCCCGATTGCTGGCCGGCGCTAGGCGCGCGATGGTCGTGACCGCCCGCGGTGCTGAGCAGCACGCCTGGGGAACCGATACCGTGCAGGCCTACATCAATCTTGCTCTGGCGCTGGGATTGCCGGGTCGGCCCTACAGCGGGTACGCGACGATCACCGGCCAGGGAAATGGCCAGGGCGGCCGTGAGCACGGCCTGAAATGCGATCAGCTACCTGGCTATCGCAAACTCGACGACCCGGCCGCCCGCGCCCACGTCGCCCGAGTGTGGGGGATCGAGCCCGACGCGCTACCGAAGCCCGGGCGCTCGGCGTACGAAATGCTCTCGGATATAGGGACTCCCAGCGGCGTGCGGGCATTGTGGGTGATGGCGTCCAACATCGCGGTGTCGGCGCCGGACTCGCTGCGTGTTGCCGAGCGGCTCAGCGAGCTTGAATTCCTGGTGGTCTCGGACATCTTCCTGTCCGAGACGGCGGCGATGGCCGATGTGGTTCTACCCACCACACAGTGGGCCGAGGAGTCGGGCACGATGACCAATCTGGAAGGCCGAGTGATCCTGCGGCGGGTGGCAGTCGCACCTCCGGAAGGGGTCCGCACCGATCTCGACGTCATGGCTGATCTGGCTAAACGGCTGGGGGCATATGGGTTTTCCGCTGATTCCGAGGAGGTGTTCGACGAGCTGACACGCGCCAGCGCCGGCGGCAAGGCCGACTACCGGGGGATCAGCTACCGGCGGATCGAGGATGAAAAGGGGGTGTTCTGGCCCTGCCCATCCCCTCTGTACCCCGACACCCCGCGAATGTTCAGCGAGGATTTCCCGACGCCGGATCGGCGGGCGCACTTCCATCCTGTCGAGCAGCCCCGTGCCGCCGAAGAACCCGATGACGAATTCCCGTACTACCTGACGACCGGTCGTGTGCTGCAGCAATATCAGTCCGGCACGCAAACCCGAAGGGTCGCCCAGCTCGCCGAGGCGCAACCGGAGCCCGTGGCCGAGCTGCACCCATTGCTGGCGCAGCGCATCGGCGTCCACGCCGGGGACAAGATCCGGCTCCGGACCCGTCGTGGGGAGGTCGTGATGACGGCACGTACGGTCACCGGCATCCGCCAGGACACTGTGTTCGCCCCGTTTCATTGGGGTGGAGCGGCCAACATCAACCGGTTGACCAATCCCGAGCTGGACCCGCATTCGAAGATGCCGTCGTTCAAGGTCTGCGCGGTCTCTGTGACACGGGCCGATGCACCAGAGACCGCCGATAACGCCAACTATCCGGAAGGAGATCCGAGGTATGGGTGACGGTAGCAAGCCCCGATTCCTGCAGGGTGCGTTCACGTTTCACGGAAAGGGTTACGAATCACCGGTTTTGCTCGATGCGTCGTTGAGCTACACGGTGCCCGCCGGTGCCATAACCCAGCCGGTGTATTTCCGCGGCGGTAACAGCACCGCCGAGCTGATCACCGTGGTGATCATGCGCGACGGCGCCGCGATGCGGTACTTCCCGATCGGGGCCAAAGACGCCGTGCATGTGCCCCTTCGGGTGGTGGAGGACCTCATCGCCGACACCGTTCTCGAGGTGTTCATCGCCGCGCCGGATGGGTTGAGCGGCACGGTGTTCGTCGATATCGGCCTGGTCGAAATCTAGCGGTGAGGAAACCTCATGACTTTGCTGGCTAAACCCGAAACAAATGGGCACAGCGCGGCTGCGCTGGCACGGCTGGTGGTGGTGGGTAACGGCATGGCGGGCGCGCGTGCGGTCGAAGAGATCCTCGCCCGCGGCGGTGAC
>DASTKA010000092.1:0-3514 GCA_035716165.1 Mycobacterium sp.
GGCATGGAGGCGCGGTCGTACGCCTTCGTGGCCGCCGCGGCCGTCTGGCTGACGGTGTTGTTCGTCGCCACCGTCCGGCGCGGCACGCCGCGCGGGTGGATCTGGTACGCGCTGGGGTTGATGCTGTCGATACTGCTCAACCTCAACCTGGTGCTGTTGGTGCCGGTGTACGGCGCCATGCTGCCGCTGCTCGCACCGAAGGGCGCCCGCAAATCTCCGGTGCTCTGGTGGGCCGCCGGCTCTGCCGTCGCAGTCGCGGCCATGATGCCGTTCATCCTGTTCGCGCACAACCAGGTGTGGCAGGTCAACTGGATCTACCCCGTCAGCTGGCATTATGCGTTCGACATCGTCCTGCGCCAGTACTTCGATCACAGCGTGGCCTTCGCGATCGCCAGCGGGGTCCTGATCGTCGCGGCGGTCGCGGCCCGGCTGGCCGGAGTCGCGGCCCCGGCCGGGGACGTGCGCCGGTTGCTGATCATCGCCACCGCATGGATGGTGATCCCCACCGCCCTGGTCGTCATATATTCCGCCGTCGACGAGCCGATCTACTACCCGCGCTACCTGATCTTCACCGCACCCGCGATGGCCGTCGTCTTGGCGGTCTGCATCGTCACGATCGCGCGGCGCCCCTGGCCCATCGCCGGCGCGGTCCTGCTGTTCGCCATCGCCGCGGTGCCGAATTACCTGTTCGTGCAACGGTGGCCGTACGCCAAGGAGGGCTGGGACTACAGCCAGGTCGCCGATCTGATCAGCTCGCACGCCGCCCCCGGCGACTGTGTGCTGTTGGACAACACCGTGTCATGGAGGCCCGGGCCGATTCGCGCGCTACTGGCCACCCGGCCCGCGGCCTTCCGGTCGTTGATCGACGTCGAACGCGGCGTGTACGGCCCGAAGGTCGGATCGCTGTGGGACGGGCACGTCGCCGTATGGCTGACGACGGCCAAAATCAACAAATGCCCGGCAATCTGGACCATCACCAATAAGGACGACTCGCTGCCCGATCATCAATCCGGCCGGTCACTGCCACCCGGAAGCGCATTCGGGCGCGCACCGGCTTACCGGTTCCCCGGCTACCTTGGCTTCCACATTGTGGAGCGGTGGCAATTCCACTACTCGCAGGTTGTCAAGTCCACGCGGTGACAACCGCTTTGACTGAGCTCAGCCTCCGGCGCCGACCGGCTGGGCTTGCCGGGTGGCGCGCGTCGCGGCGTACGACACCGCCACGCCGGCCGCGCTCAGCGCGGTGAACACCGTGAACAGCATGTGCGCCGCCATCTCCTCGCCACCGGTGGCGGTGTTGACGACGACGCCGGCCAGTCCGGCGCCGATGGCCGCGGAGGTCAGCTGGACGGTGTTGATCGCCGCGGAAGCCGCGCCGCCTTCGGCCGGGTCCGCGACGGCGGCCATCGCGCGGGCCGACAGGTGCGGCCAGGCCATCCCGATCCCGATGCCGGCGACCAGCAGCGCCACCGCCCACAGCGCGGGGGTCCCGGCCGACCCGTCGCCGTGCCGCGCCACGGCACCCAACGCCAGACCCGACGCGGCCACCAGCGGCGCCACCATGACCACCCGCCCGATCGTCCGCGGGTTCTCCAGCGATGCGCTGACGATCTCACTGACGGTCCAGCCCAGTGCGAGCGCGGCACCCAGGAAGCCAGCCGCGATCGGCGTCAGGTGGGCCAACCGCTGCCCGAACAGCGGCACATAGGTGTTCACCATCGCCGCGCCCATCAGCACGCCCATGGTGAGGTAGATCCACTTCAGGGGGCCGGGAGTGAACACGCTGGGCGGCAGGATGGCCGCGTGCATGCGCCAGTCGACGATCACGAACACGCCGACCAGACCGATGCCCGCCGCGAGCAGCCCGTACGTCGCGATGGTGTTGCGGGGAATCTGCGCGACGCTGACGGCGAGCGCGGCCACCCCGATGATCAGCAGCGACCACACCGGCACTTTCATCCTCGGGATGCCGGTCGTCGGGGTGACGCGGGCCAGTGCGACCGGCACCAGCAGGGCCATCAGGACGGTCAGAACGGCCATCGCGACGAAAGCCCATCGCCAAATCCCGAACTGCGCGAACAGGCCGCCGGTGGTGGGCCCGACCACGGTCGCGACCCCCCACATCGCCGACACCAGCGCCGAACCCCGCGTCCACAGCCAGCGGGGCAAGGCGGAGTTGATGACCGCGTAGCCCAGGCCGGCCAGCAGGCCCCCGGCGACCCCCTGCATCGCGCGCCCGGCAATCAAGACGTGCATGGAGGGCGCGGCAGCGCAAACCATGCTGGCGATGCCGAACACCACGAGTCCGAGCAGATACGACGACCGCGCCCCGATGCGCAGCAGCATCGGATTGACCATCGTCGCCGCGACGACAGACCCGACGAGATACAGGGTCGTCACCCACGCATAGAGCCGGCTGCCGCCGATTTCTGCGATGGTGTTGGGCAACAAGCTGGTGGTCAGGAACTCATTGGTGGCGTAGAGCGCTACCCCACCGGCCAGCAGGATGGAAGTTCTCAGATACCTCGGGCCCAGCAGCTCACGCCAGCCGCCGGTGATGGTCGCCGCGTCGGTCACCCCTCTACCGTATGGGGTCACGCGGAGATAGCCGCCGGAGATCGGTTGCCAGCAAACTCATTTCAGGCCGGCGGCGTCCATCCCCCGCAGTTCCTTTTTCAGGTCGGCGATCTCGTCGCGGAACCGCGCCGCCAGCTCGAACTGCAGGTCGCGCGCCGCGGCCATCATCTGCGCGGTGAGGTCCTTGATCAGGTCGGCCAGTTCGGCGCGCGGCATGCTGGCCGTGTCGCGGCCCTCGAACACCCCCGCGCTGACCGCGCGGCCCGGCTCCCCCTGCGCGCGCCGGCCGCGGGACGCATTGCGCCCCGACCCGCCGATCTCCACCGTCTCGCTGTCGTCGGCCTCGCGGTAGACCTGGTCGAGAATGTCGGCGATCTTCTTGCGCAGCGGCTGCGGGTCGATGCCGTGGGCCTCGTTGTAGGCGACCTGCTTCGCCCGCCGCCGTTCGGTCTCGTCGATGGCCTCTTTCATCGAATCGGTGATGGTGTCGGCGTACATGTGCACCTCACCGGAGACGTTGCGGGCGGCGCGGCCGATGGTTTGAATCAGGCTGCGCGATGACCGCAGGAAGCCCTCCTTGTCGGCGTCGAGGATCGCCACCAGCGACACCTCGGGCAGGTCCAGGCCCTCACGCAGCAGGTTGATGCCGACCAGCACGTCGTATTCGCCCAGCCGCAGCTGGCGGAGCAGCTCCACCCGGCGCAGCGTGTCGACCTCGGAGTGCAGATAGCGCACCCGGATGCCCATCTCGAGCAGGTAGTCGGTGAGGTCTTCGGCCATCTTCTTGGTCAGCGTAGTGACCAGCACCCGCTGGTCGGCGTCGGTGCGCTTGCGAATCTCCCCGATCAGGTCGTCGATCTGTCCCTTGGTCGGCTTGACCACCACCTTCGGGTCCACCAGCCCGGTGGGCCGGATCACCTGCTCGACGAACTCGCCG
>DASTKA010000093.1:0-3852 GCA_035716165.1 Mycobacterium sp.
CCCACTTGTCCCAGGTGGTGGTGATCTCGTCGAGCATGATGCCGGCGGCGTGCGCGATCATCGGGACCGTGGCGCCCCACGCGAAGATCAAGACGTCGCGGTTTTCCAGCATCGGGCTGAATTCGGGCTCGCGGCCGATGCCCATCTCGACTTCGTAATCGCCTTCGTAGTTGGTGTAGTCCAGCAATTCGGAAGCCCGAACCCGGCGCACTTCGGAACACAGCCCCATCAACGTCATCGGGAACAGGTCGTTGGCGAATCCCGGGTCGATGCCCGTGGTGAAGCACGACGACTCCCCCAGCTCGCAGGCCTCGGTGATCGGCTGGATCCAGTTCGGCGGGTTGAGGTGCATGGTCGGCCAGACCCAGGGGGTCATCGCCGTCGAGCACACGTCGATGCCGGCCCGCAGGAAGCGGGTGATCAGCGAGATGTTCTCCTTGGCGTGCATGGCCGTCGGGCCGTAATGCACCAGCGCGTCGGGTTTCAGGGCGATCAGGGCGTCGACGTCGTCGGTAGCGGTGATGCCGATCGGTTCGGGCAGCCCGCAGATCTCGCCGACGTCGCGGCCGACCTTGTCCGGGTTGCTCACCCCGACGCCGACCAACTCGAACAGCGGATGCTTGACGATCTCGGCGATCACCATCTTGCCGACGAAGCCGGTTCCGTACACCACCACACGCTTTGAGCCGTGTTCCGCCATGCGTTGACGCCACCTTTCCGCCTCCCCAGCCGAACATCACCATAAGCTTCCCTACCGTCGCTCGTGGTGACACGATGCAATTCATGATGAAGCACCTCGCCGGACCTTCCGTCCTGTTGGCTGTCGGTTTCGGATTCGCGAACGCGTGCGGCGTGGCCCACGCAATGCCGCAGATGCCGAAGGTCCGCTACGAGGTCAACGGGCCCGCGGTCGCCGAATTCATCTACTACCAAACCGACGACGGGCAGCTGCATGCGGTGAATGCGCCGCTGCCCTGGTCGACGGAGTTCACCGGCTTCGGCGGGCAGGTGTTCAGCATCAGTGCGCAGGGGCCGGCGCCCATCTCCTGCAAGATTTTGCTCGACGGCAACGTGGTGAGCGCCGCGACGGCAACCACGGGCGCGCCCGCCAGAACCGTCTGCACCCACTGACCCGGCACTCCCCTTTTCTTACGCCTAGGAGGTCAAGGTGAGCCTCAAGACGGGTCCCAAGAAAGGCCTGGCGCCGCGGACGAACGGGACGCCACCGCCCGAGATTCCGCTCGCCGACGTCCATCTCGATTCGCTGGACTTCTGGGAGTTGGACGACGACGTCCGCGACGGTGCCTTCGCCACCCTGCGCCGCGAGGCGCCGATCTCGTTCTGGCCCGCGATCGAGTACGAGGGATTCGAACCGGGCGGCGGGCATTGGGCGCTGACCAAACACGACGACGTTCATTTCGCGAGCCGCCACCCGGACATCTTCAGCTCCAGCCCCAACATCACGATCAACGACAACACCCCGGAGATCAGCGAGTACTTCGGCTCGATGATCGTGCTCGACGATCCGCGACACCAACGGCTGCGCTCCATCGTCAGCCGCGCGTTCACCCCGAAGGTGGTGGCCCGCATCGAGGCCTCGGTCCGCGAGCGCGCCCGCCGGCTGGTCGCGTCGCTGATCGCCAATCACCCCGACGGGGAGGCCGAGCTGGTCAGCGAGCTCGCCGGTCCCCTGCCGCTGCAGGTCATCTGCGACATGATGGGCATCCCCGAAGAGGACCATCAACGGATATTCCACTGGACCAACGTGATTCTCGGGTTCGGCGACCCGGACCTCGCCACGGATTTCGAGGAGTTCCTTCAGGTGTCGATGGACATCGGCGCCTATGCCAGCGCGCTGGCCGAGGACCGGCGGTCCAATCACCGCGACGATCTGACTTCCAGCCTGGTGGAAGCCGAGGTGGACGGGGAACGCCTGTCCTCCACCGAGATAGCGTCGTTTTTCATCCTGCTGGTGGTGGCGGGCAACGAGACGACGCGCAATGCGATCAGCCACGGTGTGCTGGCGTTGTCGCGCTATCCGGCCGAGCGGGAGAAGTGGTGGTCCAACTTCGACCGCCTGACCCCCACCGCCGTCGAGGAGATCGTGCGGTGGGCTTCCCCGGTGGTGTACATGCGACGCACCCTGACCCGGGACTTGAAGCTCAGCGGCACCAAGATGAAGGCCGGCGACAAGGCCACGCTGTGGTACAACTCGGCCAATCGAGACGAGTCGAAGTTCGAGAATCCCTGGGTTTTCGACGTGGCACGCACCCCCAATCCGCATTTCGGCTTCGGCGGTGGCGGTGCCCATTTCTGCTTGGGCGCCAACCTGGCTCGTCGTGAGATCAGGGTCGTGTTCGACGAATTGCGCCGCGAGATACCCGACATCGTCGCGACGGACGAACCCGCGCGACTGCTGTCGCAATTCATCCACGGCATCAAGACCCTGCCGGTGGCCTGGACCCCGCCGCGGTAGCCCGGTGTCGAATTCGCCTCTGTTCGAAGGCATATCGCTTTCCCGAATCCGCTAGCACATGCGCTAGCGGATTCCGCGAGACTCATGTTCTATCCGGAGCCTCTCTCGGGACGTATGTAGCTCTCTCGAAACCGATAGCGCATGCGCTATCAACTCCGGGTTTACGCTGATCCCGTGACCATTCCCGCGTTTCCCGCCCCTGAGGTGCTGGCCGCCCGGCAGAAGCTCGTGCTCGACCACTTCCACGACGAGGTCCGCCAGGCCTGGGATGACGTCTTGTCGACCTTCCCGCATCCGCGCTACGAGCTGATCCCCCAGATGCTCGTGCACGACGGCGACGCGGCGGTGCGCGACTACTACGCCTACACGCGGACCGCATTCCCCGACCAGGACCACGAAATCATCGCGCTGCGCCACAGCGCCGACGCGGTGGTCGTCGAGTTCTGGCTGATGGGTACGCACCGCGGTTATCTGGGCAAGGTCCCGCCCACGGGCAGCCGCTTCCGGGTCCGCATGACCGCATACTTCGTCTTCGACGACACGGAAACCCTTGTCTGCGAACGCATTTACTTCGACACGCTGACCATGATCAAGCAGCTCCTGGGCGGGCTGGACATGAAGAAGCCGGCGAATTGGTGGCTGGCCGCGCGCTGTGTGCGCGGGTTTTTGTCGATGTCGTCGGAGAAACCGGACCCGGCCCTCACCAACACCAACGGGCAACCGTTGACGGGGTCAGCGCACCACTGAGGGCTAGGCGATCACGTAGTCGCTGAGCGGGAAGGTCCGGCCTTCTCGCACTGCGTTGAGTGTGGACGTCGGCCGCAGCAAGGTCGCCTCACCGCTGGGATTGAAATAGTAAGACCGCGACGTCGCACAGTTGCCATTGTTGAATACCGAGGTTTCCAACAGTTCGCTCATCCGCTCGCGGAAACGGCTATTGGCTTCCTCGGTCACCTCGAACGTTGTCGCGCCGCGGCGCTTGACCTCACCAAAAAGCCGATCGATGTGCCGCATCTGGTATTCGATGGTGTGGAAGAAGGAAAACCCGGAGAAGGCGAACGGACTGGCCAGGCCCAAGTAGTTGGGGAAGTAGGGAATCGACACGCCCTGGTAGGCCTGAAACTTGGTCTCCCGCCACCACTTTCCGAGGTTGCGCCCTTTGCGGCCGATGATCTCGATGGCCGGGAAGTTGGCTTCCCACATGTCAAAACCGGTCGCTAGCACCAGGGTGTCGACGACGGTCTTACGCCCGTCCGCCGTGACGATGCCGTCGGCCTCGATGCGCTCGATCGTGTTGGTGTCCAAGTGCACATGCGGCATGGTGAAAGCGCGGTAGAAGTCGTTGGACATGGTGGGCCGCTTGCAGCCGCAGTCGT
>DASTKA010000094.1:0-2701 GCA_035716165.1 Mycobacterium sp.
ATTGGGTCTGCCCACCCGGGCGGCGCAGGTACAGGACGAGCCAGCGGGCGACCGTCTGCGCGACGTCGGTGCCGTGGTCGTCCTCGACCAGGGAGAGGGCTAGATCGATGCCCGCCGTGACACCGGCGGCCGTCCATACCGTGTCCGAGCTGCGGACGAAGATCGGATCGGGATCGACGTCGACGGCGGGGAACTCGCGGGCCAACCGCCCGGCGAACGCCCAGTGCGTCGTCGCCCGCCGACCGTCCAGCAGCCCGGCTTGTGCGGCGAGAAACGCGCCCGTGCAGACGCTGACGACGCGGCGGGCGCTTCCCGTGATGCTTTTGATCCAGCGCATCAAATCGGCGTTCGATCGCGCCTCATCGACGCCGCCACCGCCGGGCAGAACGACGGTGTCGATCTCTTCACTTGGATCAGGCAGCGGCCTCGCCAGGAAGGCCAGTCCGGTGGCGGTGGTCACCGGCTGTCCGTCGACCGACGACATGACGACGTCGTATCCGCCGCCGGTCAGCAGCGCGGCGCCGGTGAACACGTCGTGGGGCCCCACCACGTCCAGCGCCTGAACGCCCGGAAAGCCGACGATCACCACCCTGCGAGCCATGGATTCAGTGTTGGCCAGATCGGGCCATGGCGTCTACGCCGGGTATCCCACTAATTAGGACATGCTCGCAAAGACGGCCCCGGCGGTCCCGTCAGAAGCCTGTCTTGGCAGACTGTGCCCATGGCACAGATAACCTTGCGTGGAAACCCGATCAACACCGTCGGCGATCTCCCTGCCGTCGGATCGCCGGCCCCGACGTTCACTTTGGTCGGCACGGATTTGGGGCCGGTCAGCAACGACCAGTTCAGCGGCAAGCCCTTGGTGCTCAATATCTTTCCGTCCGTCGACACACCGGTGTGCGCGACGAGCGTGCGGACCTTCAACGAGCGCGCGGCCGCGGGCGGTGCGTCCGTGCTGTGCGTTTCCAATGATCTGCCGTTCGCGCTGGCGCGGTTCTGCGGCGCGGAGGGCATCGACAACGTCAAGACAGCCTCGTCGTTCCGGGACAGCTTCGGTGACGATTACGGCGTCAGCCTGGCTGACGGCCCCATGGCCGGATTGCTCGCCCGGGCCATCGTGGTGATCGGCACCGACGGCAATGTCGCCTACACCGAACTGGTGCCCGAGATCGCGCAGGAGCCCAACTACGACGCGGCGCTGGCGGCGGCGGGCTGATCTCTGCGCCCGCGTAGGACCGGGCCTACTGAGTTACGGCGCGCCCGCTCGCTCATCAGCCGCGTGGATCGATCAGGTCACGGAAGCTCGCCGCGGGGTAGACGGACGCGCCCAGGGTCGCGACCCGATCGCTCAGCCCCTTGTCCGACGTCACCACCTGGATATCGTGCGGCGCGGCGTCGGCGGCGACAAGCCGGACGATCTCGTCGTCGGCCGAGTTCGCGGCCGCCTTGGGTGCGTGCGCGATCTCGACCACCGACGAGGTGATGGCCGTCGACGGCGGTCGTTCAAAAACGACTGTCACATGGTCACCTCGACCCGACGCCCATCGATCCAGTCTTTCGACCAATGCGACCATGGCACCGTTGCGGTCTTTCCACCAGCCATCGGGACGACTTCCGATCACATTCATGCCGTCGACGATCCAGCGCACAACCCACACCGTAAACCACCCGGCGCGACCGATGATTTTCGTTCGAGAAGCCATCAGTGGTTGATACGGTCCTCCTCATGACCTCGATCGCCGACACCGAAGACCGGGTTGTCGCGCTGGCCCGCGGGATGCGGGATTTGGTGCGCGCCGAAGCCGCCGAGTCCGAGCGGATGCGCACCCTGACCCCGGCGATCGTCGATGCGATGTGGGCCAGCGGCCTGATGTCGGCGTTCAACCCGGTCGTGGCCGGCGGCGTCGAGCCGTCGTTCACCGAGATGATCGAAACGTGGATCGAAATGGCTTGGCAGGACGGGTCATTCGGCTGGGTGGGGATTGCCAATCTGCCCTCGTCCTTCGCCGCGGCGGCATACCTGCCCGACGATGGCTTCGCCGAAGTGTTTACCGCGCATGACAACCGGGTCGCCATGGGCGGCCAGTTCTTTCCCAACGGACAGGGCGCCGCCGTCGACGGCGGCTACCTGGTGACCGGCGCGTGGAACTTCGGTTCCGGCATCAATCACGCGGAGTACGTTGCGGCCGGCTTCCTGCCGATGCACGAGGGCGAGATGCGCTGGGTCAGTGAGGGTTTCCCCGAGATGCGAGTGGCCGTGATTCCACGGGAGGAGATCAGTTTCAACGACGGCTGGTTCGTGCAAGGGCTGAAGGGAACCGGTTCCTATGACTACAGCGCTCAGGAGGTCTTCGTTCCCGAGAGCCGCACGTTCGAACTGTTCGTTCGCCAGCCCCACCGCGGGACGTCACCGGCCACCCGGATGGGGCTGATGCCCGTGACCGCCGCCGGGCACGCGTCGTGGGCGCTGGGCGTGGCCAAGAGCATGCTCGACGACGTCCAAGAGCTGGCCGCGACGAAGTTCCGGATGAGCGACATGGCGTCGCTGGCCAGCCGCCCGACGTTCCAGAAGGACCTGGCGCATCACCGCGCGGCCTGGCGTGCGGCTCGCCTCTTGGTTCTCGACGCGTTCACCACCGCCGAGGCGGCGGTGGCGTCGGGGGAGGACCTGACCCCGGCGCTGCGCGCCGACATGCGGGTG
>DASTKA010000095.1:0-2434 GCA_035716165.1 Mycobacterium sp.
GCCGGGCTGCGCAATGACATGCCGCGCTCGTTGCTCGACGTGCTCATGGCCGCCCGCCAGCCCTCGTGCGGGGTGCCGATCACGTCCTCGTCGGGCACGAAGACGTCGTCGAGGAAGATCTCGCCGAAGCCGGTGTCGCCGCCCAACTGGACGATGGGCCGCACCGTGACTCCCTTGGCCTTCAGGTCGAACATGAAGTACGTCAGCCCGTTGTGCCGTTCGGCTCCGGGGTCGGAGCGGAACAGCCCAAAACCGCGCTCGGCGAACGGTGCTCGCGAGCTCCAGATCTTCTGCCCGTTGAGTAGCCAGCCTCCCTCGGTCTGGGTGGCTGTGGAGCGCAGCGACGCCAGGTCGCTGCCGGATTCGGGCTCCGACCATGCCTGCGCCCAGATCTCCTCTCCGCTGGCCATTTTCGGCAGGATTCGGTCCCGTTGTTCTTCGGTGCCGTGCGCGAAAAGCGTCGGCGCCAGCATCGAGGTGCCGTTGGCGCTGGCGCGGCCGGGCGCACCGGCCCGGAAGTACTCCTCCTCGAACACCACCCAGTGCAGCAGGGGTGCGTCGCGGCCCCCGTACTTCTTCGGCCAGTTGATCACCGAAAGGCCGGCGTCGAACAGCACCCGGTCCCAATGCCGGTGTTGGTCGAAGCCCTCGGCGTTGTCGTATGACTTGGTCGGAATCTCCTCGGCGTTGGCCGACAGGAATTCCCGGACCTCAGCCTGGAAGGCCAGGGTTTCTTCGTCCAGATCCAGATCCATCAGTCCAGCTCTCGCAGTTGTGGTTTGACCACCTTGCCGCCGGCATTGCGCGGCAACGCGTCGACGAACCGCACCGAGCGCGGTGCCTTGAAGTTCGCCAAATGCTCACGGGTGTAGGCAATCACGGATTTCTCGTCGAGTTCGGCGCCGGGGCGGGTCACCAGGTAGGCCCGGCCGACTTCGCCGAGCCGCTCATCGGGAACTCCGATCACCGCGGCGTCGGCCACGCCCTCCATCCGGGTCAGCACCTGCTCGACCTCGGCGGGGTAGACGTTGAATCCACCGCAGATGTACATGTCTTTGAGCCGATCGGTGATGCGCAGGTTGCCGGCCGCGTCGACCGCACCGATGTCACCGGTGTGCAGCCACCCGTCGGCGTCGATGGCGGCCGCGGTGGCCTCCGGGTCTTCCAGGTAGCCAAGCATCACGTTGGGTCCCCGCAGCAACACCTCTCCCGCGTCACCGGGAGTCGTTGCGTCGATGCGCAATTCGAAGTCGGCGAACGGGCGGCCGCAGGTCGTGGCGACGGTGACAGCGTCGTCGTCGGCGCGGCACATGGTTCCCATGCCGTTGGCCTCGGTCAGCCCGTAGGCGGTCAGCACGATGTCGATGTCCAGCTCGGACTGCATGCGCTCGACCAGCACGACCGGCACGGTCGCGGCCCCGGTCACGGCGAATCGCAGTGAGCTGAGGTCGTAGTCGTTGCGTGCCGGGTGGTCCAGCAGGGTCTGGTAAATCGTTGGCGGCCCGGGTAATACGGTGATGCGGTGTTGCTCGATCGCCTGCAGCGCGCGAAGCGGATCGAAGGTCAGGTGGGGGATCAGCGTCGCACCGGTCTGCAGACAGGCCAGGATGCCGGCCTTGTAGCCGAAATTGTGAAAGAACGGGTTGATGCACAGGTAGCGGTCGTCGCTGGTGATCTTGCCGTTGGCCGCCCACGACGCCGAGGCCGACAACGACTGCCGATGCGCGCACAGCACGCCTTTGCTGCGTCCGGTCGTGCCGGACGTGAACAGGATGTCGCTGACGTCATCGGGTGCGACGGCGGAGGCGCGAGCGGCCACCGCATCGATATCGGTGCCGCGCTCCATGAATTCGTCCCACGTTCCGTCGTTCGCGTCGATCGGAATCCGGACGATGTGCGCCAGCGCGGGCAGTGCCGCACGGTCCAGATCGGCCACCCGGTCGTTGCCGAGGAATAGGCCCATTCCGAACAGCACCGGTGCGCCGGTGCGGGCCAGGATGTCGCTCGCCTCGGCGGCGGTATAGCGGGTGTTCAGCGGCACCATCGCCGCCCCGGCGTGGTGGATCGCCAGGCAGGCGACCACCCAGTGCCAGGTGTTCGGCGACCAGATGGCCACCCGGTCGCCCGCCCGCACGCCGAGGTCGATGAGGGCGGCAGCGGCCCGGCGCACTTCGTCGCGCAGGCCGGCGGCGGTGAAGGACCGTTCCTCGGTGATCAACGCGTCGTGGTCCGGGAGTTGGCCCGCGAAACGATCCAGCGCCGCGGGCACCGTGCGCGGATCGTTGGTCATCGAATGCTCCTGTAGCGGCGCTAGCGCGAGTTGATCGCCCGGTTTCTCCTCACGCCGCTCCGCCGCGCGCATCGTCACCGAGCTACAAAGCAAGTGCTTGGTAGGTTAGCCTACAGGGCATGCAGGACGTCGAGGAGTTCCGGG
>DASTKA010000096.1:0-2164 GCA_035716165.1 Mycobacterium sp.
CTAGCGCTAAAAACCGCTGCTGCGTAACATCTCAAGACATAAGGAGACACCGTTATGAGCATTAACTACCAGTTCGGCGACGTCGACGCCCACGGTGCGTTGATCCGCGCCCAGGCCGCCAACTTGGAGGCCGAGCACCAGGCCATCGTTCGCGATGTGCTTGCTGCCGGCGACTTCTGGGGCGGTGCGGGTTCGGTGGCCTGCCAGCAGTTCATCACCCAGTTGGGTCAGAACTTCCAGGTCATCTACGAGCAGGCCAACGCCCACGGACAGAAGGTCCAGGCCGCTGGCAACAACATGTCCACCACGGACAGCGCCGTCGGGTCCTCCTGGGCCTGACACCCCGTCTCGGCACCGGGGCCGCGCACCATTTCGGTGCGCGGCCCCGGTTTTCGTAAGCGATAGGCGAACTGGCTTGTGCCGCAATGGCACAAGCCAGTTCTGCTGCGGCCTACATTTGAGAACTCTATGAACTCCGTGACAATGCGGTGTGTGGCTCGCCAGAATGTAGGAACATGACCGCAATGTCGGGCTACCCGGGCGCGCAGCGCCCACGCCAAGCCATCCTCGGGCAGCTGCCCAGGATCTACCGTGCCGACGGATCACCCATCCGGGTTCTGCTGGTCGACGACGAGCCGGCGCTGACCAATCTGGTGAAGATGGCGCTGCACTACGAGGGCTGGGTGGTCGACATCGCCCACAACGGACGCGAGGCCATGGCGAAGTTCGAACGGGCCACCCCCGACGTCCTGGTCCTCGACATCATGCTTCCCGACGTGGACGGGTTGCGGATCCTGGAACGCGTCCGCCAATTCGACGCCTACACCCCCACGCTTTTCCTCACCGCGCGCGACTCGGTGATGGACCGGGTCACCGGTCTGACCGCGGGCGCCGACGACTATATGACCAAGCCGTTCAGCCTCGAGGAACTCGTTGCCCGGCTACGCGGGTTGCTACGCCGCTCCGGCCAGCAACCCACGCCGACCGCCGAAACCCTCAAAGTCGGCGACCTCAAGGTCGACAGCGCCAGCCGCGATGTCACCCGCGATGGCGCTCGGATATCGCTGTCCTCCACCGAATTCGAATTGCTGCGCTTCCTCATGCGCAATCCCCGCCGCGCGCTGAGCCGCACCGAGATCCTGGACCGCGTCTGGAATTACGACTTCGCCGGCCGCACCAGCATCGTGGCTCTCTACATCTCGTACTTGCGGAAAAAGATCGACTCGGGGCGCGAACCGATGATTCATACCGTCCGCGGGGTGGGGTACATGCTGCGGCCGGCGGAATGACCCGAGACCGAGACGCCACCTCCGGGCAGTTCCCCCGGTGGTTCCCGCATTCGCTGCGCCGCCAGCTGTTGCTGGGAGTGCTGGCCGTGGTCAGTGTGGTGCTGGTGACCGTCGGACTCGTCTCGGTGCTGAGCCTGCGCGGCTACGTCAACGCCATGAGCGATGCCGATGTCGCCGAATCCCTGGACGCGTTGAGCCACCAGTACGCCAAATACCGCAACGGCGAACATGTTTCGCCGCACCCCGGCTACCCACCGATCGCACAGGCGATGCTGGAGTTCACCGGGCAGACGCCGGGGAACCTGATTGCCGTGCTGCACAACGGAACCGTGGTCGGGTCGGCCGTTTTCTCCGAAGACGAACCGAAACCCGCGCCGGCCGACGTCGTCCGTGACCTTCAAGCGCAGTCGTGGGCTGACGGGCCGCCGCGTACCGAAACACTTGGCCGGCTGGGGCCGCACCGCGTCGACAGCACGGTCGCCGGGTCCGATGTCCTCGTCGTCGGGGTGTCGCAGAACTTCGCCGACCGAATCATCGCGCGTAAACAACTCACCACCATCGCGCTCACCGCGGCGGCGTTGGTGATCACCGCGGTACTCACCGTGTGGGTGGTCGGTTACACGCTTCGTCCGTTGCGCCGGCTGGCGGCGATCGCCGCCGGTGTCGCCGCCATGCCCCTTACCGGCGACGACTACCGAATCAGCGTCCGGGTACCGCCGCGGGACACCAACCCGCAGAATGAGGTCGGGATCGTCGGCCACACGTTGAATCGCTTACTGGACAATGTCGATGGCGCGCTGGCGCATCGGGTCGATTCCGATCTGCGGATGCGCCAGTTCATCACAGACGCCAGCCACGAATTGCGGACGCCGCTG
>DASTKA010000097.1:0-2312 GCA_035716165.1 Mycobacterium sp.
CGGCGGTCCGCTATTTCACATCATCAGCGGCAATCTCGGTTATCAGGTCGAGCACCACCTCTACCCGGATATGCCGAGCAGTCGATACTCGGAGATCGCGCCGCAGGTCAAAGAAATCTGTGAGCGCTACGAACTGCCCTACAACTCCGGCCCGTTCGGCAAGCAGTGGTTCATGGTGCACCGCACCATCTTCCGCCTGGCCTTCCCGGGCGGTAAGCCCCGACCGAAGCCCGGTCCCTACCACGGCAAGGTCCATCGGCCCGACCCCGACCGTCCCAGCGAGGGCACCCGATTCCGTGACCGTGTCCCGCCCGAACACCCGGCCGCTGGTCCCGAACACGACTCCACAGGTGTTGAGGTGCAACCGCCGCCGCGGGGCGACAACTGACGCTCGGCGCAGATCGACGGATCTGAACTCTTCGCAGCGCGCCGTCGTGGAAGATCATCGATGGTGCAGCGCATCCGCAGATCCGACATCGACGACACCGAGCCGACGACCGACTCCGGCGGTTACGGGTTTCCCGCGCGGCTGTGGCGAATGCTGGACGAGCACCCGGGTTTCGGGCGGGCGCAATGGTGGCGCAGCCCTTTGCGGGGACCGTGGCTGACGTCGGTGTTCGGCTCGGTGCTGTTGGTGACGATGCCGATCGTCATCCTCACCGGCCTGCTGTCGTACATCGCCTACGGGCCGCGGCTCGGCCAAGCCATCCCCGCCGACGTCGGCCGGCTCGAGCTGCCGACCTTCGACTGGCCCACCCACCCGCCGTGGCTGTACCGGCTGACCCAGGGACTTCATGTCGGGCTCGGACTGATCCTGATCCCGGTGGTGCTGGCCAAACTGTGGTCGGTGATACCACGACTATTCGTGTGGCCGCCGGCGCGCTCGATTGCCCAACTGCTGGAACGCGTTTCGCTACTCATGCTGGTCGGCGGGATCCTGTTCGAGATCGTGACCGGCGTGCTGAACATCCAGTACGACTACATCTTCGGTTTCAGCTTCTACGCCGCGCACTACTTCGGCGCATGGGTGTTCATCACCGGCTTCGCTATGCACGTCGCGATCAAGAGCCGGCACATGTGGGCCGGGCTGCGCTCGCTGTCGTTGCGTGACGTGCTGCGCACCGCGCGTGCGGACACCGAAGCGGAGCCGTGGCGGCCCGACGGTCTCGTCGCCGCCGACCCCGATCCTGCAACCATGAGCCGTCGTGGCGCGCTGGCCCTGGTGGGCGGTGGCGCCCTGTTCCTGGCGTTCATCACCGCCGGTCAGACGTTGGGCGGCTGCACACGGCGCGCCGCGGTGCTGCTCCCGCGCGGGCGGCGCCCCGGAGACGGGCCCAACGGATTCGAGGTCAACCGGACCGCGGCCGCGGCCGGCATCTCGGCCCCGGACACCGACGAGGGCTGGCGGCTCACCCTGAACGGCGGCCGCCGACCGGTGACGCTGGACCGCGCGGCCCTGCTCGCGATGCCACAGCACACCGCGGTGCTGCCGATCGCGTGCGTCGAAGGCTGGTCGACCACCCAGACCTGGACCGGCGTGCGCCTGGCTGACCTCGCCCGACTGGCGGGCGTGCCGGCACCGGAATCCGCCCGGGTGTCCTCGCTGGAACGCTCCGGCGCCTTCGCGGCCGCGAGCCTGCAACGTAACCAGGTGCTGCACCCGGACGCGCTGTTGGCACTGCGTGTCAACGGCACCGACCTGTCCCCGGATCATGGCTTTCCCGCGCGCATCATCGTGCCCGCGCTGCCAGGCGTGCACAACACGAAATGGGTAGCCGCCATCGCGTTTCGGACGGGCCGACGTGCGTAGCGCATTCAGCAGGATCTACGGATCCCGCCCGCTGCATCTGTTGACGATGATCGCCGGCTTCGCACTGCTGGGCTACGTCGTCGTCGTCATGAGGCCGGTCACGCTGTGGAACCCCCACGTCTGGTGGCAGTCGATCGTCGTCTGGTTCGCCGCGGCCGTTGTCGCCCACGACCTGGTGCTGTTTCCGGTCTATGCCTGTGCCGACCGGATGCTGCACCGCAACCGCGCCGAACGTGCTCCGGCGCGGCCCGATGCCGCCGTGCCGGTGCTCAACCACCTCCGGGTACCCGCCCTGGGTGCGGGCCTGACACTGCTGGTCTTCCTTCCCGGCATCGCCAGGCGGGGCGCCACCACCTACCGGGCCGCCACCGGTCAGACCCAGGACCCGTTTCTCGGCCGGTGGCTGCTGTTGACGGCCGCGATGTTCGGGGTCAGCGCCGCGATCTACGCCGCCCGGTCGGCGATGTCGCGTCGGCGAAACCTGCGCAGCCACTGACACGCC
>DASTKA010000098.1:0-3142 GCA_035716165.1 Mycobacterium sp.
GATTCGGAGGACCAGGAGCCGGAAGCCGAAGCGCTGGAACCGGAAGCAGAAGAGCTCGAAGGCGAGGAGCCGGAAGACGAGGAAGCGGAAGAGCTCGAAGACGAGGAACCGGAAGACGAGACCGAGGAAGTTGAAGCGGTAGAGCCGGAAGCAGCGGAGCTCGAAGACGAAACCGAGGAGCCGGAAGCCGAAGAACCCGAAGCCGAGGAGACGGAAGCCGAGGAGCCCGAAGCCGAAGAACCGGAAGCCGAGCCCGCAGCCGAAGCCGAGGAGCCGGAAAGCAAAGCCGAAGAATCGGAAACCGAGGAATCGGAAACCGAAGAACCGGAAACCGAAACGGAAGACGAATCAGCCACCGAGGATTCGGAAGACGAGCCCGTCGTGAAGGCGGACGAAGTAGCCGACGCCGACTCCACGGCGGCGACCGAGACGGAATCCGAAGAACCCGCCGCCGAAGAACCCGCCGTCGAAACGACTCCGGCTCAACCCGAAACCCGTCGGCGATGGGGCTCGCGACTGCGGAACCGGCTGTCGCGTCGGTGACCGCCGCGGCGCCCCGATTTCACCGGGCGGGGCGCAGCGGATCTGGCATGCTGAACAGCGTGACCAACGCTAGGTCAGCCGGGCGTCATAGCCTCTACATCTCGGCCGGAACCGGCCTGACTCTGGGCGGCGCGCTCACCTACGTCGCGCTGGCCGATCCGCACAGCCCGACGTCTATCTACCCGGCGTGTCCGTTCAAGTGGCTCACCGGCTGGAATTGCCCGTTTTGCGGGGGATTGCGGATGACGCATGACCTCTTGCACGGTGACGTGGTGGCCGGCATCCACGACAACGTTTTTCTGCTGGTAGGAATCCCGCTGCTGGTCGTGTGGCTGCTGGTGCGCCGCGGCCGCGGCAAGGCGTGGCCGCCCAGGGCGGCGTTGCTGACGATGCTGGTCGCCACGATCACCTGGACAGTGCTGCGTAACCTGCCCGCCTTCCCGCTGTTTCCCACCGTTATCGGTGGGTAACGGAACTATGCGCGGCGTCGGCTATGTGCGGGCCGTGGGGGTCACACGCGACTATGCTGGGTCGGCGTGAGTAGACGCGGAAAGATCGTCTGCACCCTTGGCCCTGCGACCAACACCGATGAGTCAATCCAGGCCCTGGTTGAAGCCGGAATGGACGTCGCCCGGTTGAACTTCAGCCACGGCGACTACTCCGATCACAAAGCCGCCTACGAGCGGGTCCGGTCGGCTTCCGACGCCACGGGGCGCGCCGTCGGTGTGCTCGCCGATTTGCAGGGCCCCAAGATCAGACTCGGGCGTTTCGCCACCGGGCCCACCTACTGGGCCGACGGTGAAACGGTGCGGATCACCGTCGCGGCCTGCGAAGGCGACCACGACCGGGTATCGACCACCTACAAGAAGCTGGCCGAGGACGCCGCCGTCGGTGACCGGATTCTGGTCGACGACGGCAAGGTCGGCCTCGTGATCGACGGCATCGAGGGTGACGACGTCATCTGCACCGTCGTCGAGGGCGGCCCGGTCAGCAACAACAAGGGCATCTCGCTGCCCGGCATGAACGTGTCCGCACCGGCCCTGTCGGACAAGGACGTCGAGGATCTCACCTTCGCCCTGGAACTCGGTGTCGACCTGGTCGCGCTCTCCTTTGTGCGTTCGCCGTCCGATGCCGAGTTGGTGCACGAGGTGATGGACCGAGTCGGCCGGCGGGTGCCGGTGATCGCGAAGCTCGAGAAGCCGGAAGCCGTCGATAATCTCGAGGCGATCGTGCTGGCCTTCGACGCGATCATGGTGGCGCGCGGCGACCTCGGCGTTGAGCTGCCCTTGGAAGAGGTTCCACTCGTGCAGAAGCGGGCCATCCAGATGGCCCGGGAGAACGCGAAACCCGTCATCGTCGCGACCCAGATGCTCGATTCGATGATCGAGAGCTCACGGCCGACCCGGGCCGAGGCCTCCGACGTCGCCAACGCCGTCCTCGACGGCGCCGACGCGGTGATGCTGTCCGGGGAAACCTCGGTGGGGAAGTATCCAATGGCGGCCGTCCGGACCATGGCGCGCATCATCTGTGCCGTCGAGGACAATTCGACGGCCGCCCCGCCACTGACGCACGTGCCGCGGACCAAGCGCGGGGTGATCTCGTATGCGGCCCGCGACATCGGTGAGCGGCTCGACGCCAAGGCGCTGGTTGCGTTCACCCAGTCCGGTGACACGGTGAAGCGCCTCGCGCGCCTGCACACACCGCTGCCGCTGCTGGCCTTCACCGCGTGGCCGGAGGTGCGCAGCCAGCTCGCCATGACCTGGGGCACCGAAACGTTCATCGTCCCGATGATGACCTCTACCGACGGCATGATCCGCCAGGTCGACAAGTCGCTGCTCGAGCTCGGTCGCTACCGGCGTGGCGACCTGGTGGTCATCGTCGCCGGCGCACCACCTGGCACAGTAGGGTCAACCAACCTCATCCACGTGCACCGGATCGGGGAGGATGACGTCTAGCTAGAGGAGAGCGTGTGCCGGCCGGCCGTGAGTCTCAGCAGCCGAATGCGGCAGAAGAAGCCGCGACACACACCCATTCGGACTTCGCCGAGCTACTGGCGACGCTCGACCTCAACCGCGTCGACGACGATTTGTTCATCGGCTCGCATCCGAGCAAGAACCCGATGCGAACCTTCGGTGGCCAGCTCATGTCGCAGTCGTTCGTCGCGAGCAGCCGCAGCCTGGTTCGTGCCGACCTGCCGCCCAGCGCGCTCTCGGTGCACTTCGTCAACGGCGGAGACACCTCCAAGGACATCGAATTCCGCGTGACCAGGCTGCGCGACGAGCGCCGCTTCGCCAATCGGCGCGTGGATGCGATGCAGGACGGCACGCTGCTGTGTTCGGCGCTGGTCTCCTACATGGCCGGGGGTCGCGGCCTCGAACACGGCATCGAGCCGCCCAAGGTGGCCGAGCCGCACACGCAACCCACGATCGGCGAATTGCTGCGTGGCTACGAGGAGACCGTCCCGCACTTCGTCAACGCCCTGCAGCCCATCGAATGGCGTTACACCAACGACCCGGCCTGGGTGATGCGCACGAAAGGCGATCGGCTCCCGCACAATCGGGTCTGGGTGAAGGCTCTCGGCGAGATTCCCGACGATCCC
>DASTKA010000099.1:0-4720 GCA_035716165.1 Mycobacterium sp.
GTCACGGCGGCCCAGCGCATTACCGCACGGCGGCGGCGGATCCCCGCCGACACGAATACGCGCCACAGCGCTACCACCCGGGCCAGGGCAAGCGCGCCGGCGACGACCGCGAGGATCGGCAAGGGCAGCAGGGGTTGAAACGTCATCGGCGCAGTACCAATAGGGCCACCGAGAGTACCGCCGCTGACAGCAGGGCGATTGCCAGGGGTACCGCCGGCGCATCCCGGAAGTCCGCTGTCACGACGGTGCCGTCGGCTCTGCGTGCTGGCGGGGTGTGCGCCCGAATGTCACTGAGCGCCGCGGTCACCGATTTCGTCCCGGGCTTGATGTACTTACCGCCGGTCTGCCGGCTGAGTCCGGCCAGCGCGCCGCTCGCCGGCGACGGATCCGTATCGACGACGTTTATCTGGGCCCCGGTCCGCTCGGCCAGGGACCGAACGCTGCCGTCGGTGAACAATGTTGCACGCTGCTCCCCACCGGCACGGAGATCCGACGGACCGAGATAGATCACCGAGCGCCGCTGAGTATTGATCTGCTCGGTGGGGGAAAATCCCGAGAGGCACAGCGCTAGAACATCGTTCACGCTTGCGGCGTAGTCGGTATAGGTGACCTGCGGGGTGAACGACGTCGACTGCGTTTGGTGAGCGCCGAGGTAGTCGCCAAATCGCGCCGCCGCGTATTGGTGGTCGCGCGTCAGTGGCACCACGCGGCGGTTGACCGATGTCAGGCCGATGCGTTGGCTCTGAGGCGATGTGGTGGCCTGGCGCGCGAAGTAGTCGAGGAGATCGGCTGTGGCCGCATCGGTCACCGGCTGCCCGATGCACAGCATGATGTCTTCAGGGTGAGCGGCGTCGAAATCGCTGCTCGCCACGCTCGGACGGGCTGCGGCCCACGTCGCGGCGCCGAACATGACCGTCAGCACCACCAAGGTCACGATCGTCGACAACGACCGCAGCCGAGCCACTTTCGCGTATTCGGGCAATCGGGTCAGCCGGGCCACGTTGGCCAGCGGGCGCAGGCGCCGCCGAACCGCGGTCATGGGAAGCAACGCCGCCAGCGCCACCGCTGCGACGAAGCAAACCGCTCCGATGACCGCTACCGGCCACCACTTCAGGTCCACGAGCGGATCAACTCCTGCGCCCTGCCACTCACGTCGGCGACGTCGACGCGCGTCGCGGCGTTGAACTGCGCGTCACCGAGCCGGGCCAGCAGCGGCGCGGCCGCAGCGAGCTTCCCGTCGGCTTCGTCCTTCAAGGCGCCGACCTGCAGGTATTGGGCTCGCACGCCGGTCGCCTGATGCAGAAAGCTGCGCACGGTCCGGCCGATCGCCGCGCATGTCGCGGAGGCTGACATCCGCCCCGCGTCGTGCTCGTCGGTGACGCGCTGCACGCAGCGGGCGAACCGGTTGCGGATCAGCCGGGCGTGCATGTGCCGCACGACGGGGATGCGCCGCAACCGCTGTGACGGCAGCGTCCACACGAAAACGCCTGCATACCAACCGGTGACGCCGATAATCAGCAGGACGGCCAGCCACAACCACCACGACGAGTAGGGCTGCGGACCGAACACGTGACGCAGCAGATCATCCGGCACGGGCGGCCACCTCGGTCAGCCGGACGAGCTCGCGCCGAATGTCGTTGCTGCCCGCGATAGTTGCGTGCGGAATCGTGTGCGCGGTCAGGAACGCATCGAGGCGGCCGCGGCGCACCTGCTCGGCACGGCGGTACGCGGTGACGACCCGCGGACCGAGGTCGGCTCCGTTCAAGACGAAACGACCGGTGGCGACGTCGTAGCCGTCGGTGTTGTCGGGACCCACCGCGGGCATGTCCGACACCATCGCCCACATGATGTCGTGACGCCCGGTCAGCCTGGCGAGCACCTCGCTGAGCCGCTCGTCGACATCGGGTTCGTCGGACACCACGATGATCAGCAGGGTGTGTCGGTAATGCGTTGCGACGTAGTCAAGTTGGGCCGTGACGTCGCTGCGGCCGGGATCGGTGGTCGTGTGCTGGTACCAGCGGTGCAGCAGTCCCTCAATGTGGGACTCGCCGCGCCGCTGCGGGATGTTCACACAGCCGCGGCGGTCACCGTAAACCATGCCGATCTGGTCGGACCGCCGCAGGCCGATCAGCCCCACCGCGCCCATGATGTGGGCGGCGACGTCGCGTTTGCATTCTCCGCTCGGGGCGAGCGCCGACATGTTGCGACCCGCGTCGGCGACGAGCAGGATTTTGTGGTGCTTTTCGGAGACGAACCGCTTGATGAGCACGCCGCCCGAGCGTGCCGATGCCTTCCAGTCGATGTCGCGGACGTCGTCGCCGGGAACGTACGGGCGTAGGTCGTCGAATTCCATGCTGCGCGTATGCAATAGCGCATAGCGGCCGCCTTCGAGGAGGCCACGGGTATCGGTGCCGAAATGCGCCTTGGCCCGGTTGAGGTGCTTGCCCACGGTGGCCTCAGGGCACGCGCACGGCTCGCAGCGCCGCGTCGACGACGACCTCGGCGGTGATGTCGGCGCTGGCCGCTTCGAAGCCGAGGATGAGCCGGTGGCGCAGCACCCGGTGTGCGAGCTTCGCGATGTCTTCAGGTAGCACGTGCGCACGCCCGGACAGCACCGCCTGCGCCCGAGCCGCCTTGCAGAACGCGATCGTGGCGCGCGGGCTGGCGCCGTATTCGACCAGACGCGCGACCTGCTTGGGCAGCGCCCGCTCGGGGTGACGGGTGACGTCGACCAGCTGGCTGGCGTAGAGCATCAGCGCGCGGTCCATGTGGACGTGGCGCACCACCTCCTGCACACGCAGCACGTCGTCCAGACTGACCACCGGCGGGGCGGGAAACCCCTTGTCGTAGATGCCGGCGTCGATCCGCGTCATCACCTCCACCTCCTCCTGTGGGGAGGGGTAGCGCACGATCTCCTTGAGCAGAAAGCGGTCGGTTTGCGCCTCGGACAGCGGATACGTGCCTTCCTGGTCGACGGGGTTCTGGGTGGCGATCACCAGAAACGGATCCTCGAGAGGGTGCACCCGCCCGGCGATCGTGGTCTGCCGCTCCTCCATCGCCTCGAGCATCGCGCTCTGGGTCTTCGCACTCGACCGGTTGATCTCGTCGAGCAGCACGATGTTGGCGTGCACCGGACCGAGTTGGGTGACGAACGAGTTGGTCGCCGAGTCATAGATCTGGGTGCCGACGATGTCGCTGGGCAGCAGATCGGGCGTGCACTGGATGCGTTGGAAGCGTCCGTGAATCGCCTCGGCGAGCACCTTGGCGGCGGTGGTTTTGGCCAGGCCCGGCACGCTCTCGAGCAGGACGTGGCCGCCCGCGAGCAGCCCGATGAGCAGCGACTCCCGAAGCTCGCGCTGCCCGACGATCTTGGCTGCGAACGCCTGTGAGATGGCGTCGACGGTCCCCCGGACGCTGTCGACTTCTCGCTGATCCGGTTGTGTTCGTGCTGTAGACATACGCCCGCTCGGATACCCAGGTACTGATTTTCCACACGTCGGCCGCCCTCGGGCCGTTGTCGACTCTATTCGCCGAGCAGCGCGGTGACCGCCGACGGGTCCTTGTAGTACCGCTGTCGACAGGTCCGGGTTGGCCATCCCGCAGGAAAGCGGCTGTGCGCCTATGTGTTCGAGCGACTACAGCTAGTTTTCTCGAGGGCGCCGTTTGGTTTTGGCTTCAGCCTCGAGTCGCAGCCGGATTGCCTTCGCCCGCGCCTCGGCGGCCCGAGCCTGGGCTTCGGCCGCTTCCGCTCCCGCCCAGATCTCGGCGGCCCGAGCCCGGGTTTCGGCGGCTTCTGCTCGTGCCCGCGACTCGGCGGCCAAGGCCTGGGCTTCGGCGGCTTCTGCGTGCGCCCGCTGACGCGCCCGCGCCTCGGCCGCCATGGCCTCGGTCTCCGCGGCTTCTGCGCGGGCCCGCGACTCCGCTAGCAGCGCCTCGGCTTCAGCGGCTTTCGCCCGCGTTCGGGCTTCGGCCGCCAGGGCCTCGGTTTCGGCCGCTTCTGCCCGCTTCCGCGCTGCGGCGGCCAGCGCTTGCGCTTCGGCGGCTTCTGCCTGCTTCCGCGCCTCGATGGCCAAGGCTTCGGCTTCGGCGGCTTTTGCGCGCGCCCGCTCCCGCTCCCGGGCCTCGGCGATCAGTGCTTGGGTTTCGGTGGCTTCTGCCTGCGCACGCGCCTCGGCGGCCAAGGCTTCGGGCTCGGCGGCTTCTGCCTGCGCACGCGCCTCGGCGGCCAAGGCTTGGGCTTCGGCTGCTTTGGCCTGCTTCCGGGCTTCGGCGGCCAAGGCTTGGGCTTCGGCCGCTTCTGCTCGCTTGCGCGCCTCGGCGGCTAGCGCTTCGGCGGCCGCGGCTTCTGCGTGCACCCGCTCCCGCGCCCGCGCCTCGGCGGCCAGCGCCTCCGCTGCGGCGACCTCTGCCTCCGCCCGCGCCTCAGCGGCCACCGCTTCGGGCTCGGCGGCCAGCGCTTCGGCAGCCGCGGCTTCTTCTTGAGCTCGCGCCTCTGCGGCCAGCGCCTCGGCTTCCGCGGCCAGGGCTTCCGCCTCTGCGGCCAGGGCTTCGGCCGCGGCCGCGTCCGCCCGCGCCCGCGCCTCCGCGGCCAGCGCTTCAGCTTCAGCGGCCAGCACTTGGGCTGCCGCGGCTTGTGCCTGCGCCGCGGCTTCCGCGTGCGCCGCCGCATCGGCTTCAGCGGCCAGCGCTTCGGCTGCCGCGGTTTCTGCCTGAGCCCGCG
>DASTKA010000100.1:0-2043 GCA_035716165.1 Mycobacterium sp.
GCGAACAGCTGGCGGACACCGGCCCGCAATGCCTCCTCGGTGTCGGAGTACAGCAGGTCGGCGGCGTGCGCGCTCATCGGGGCAGGTCCTTCCAGGCGACGTCCTTGTCGACACGATGTTCACCCGGCAGGCCGAGGATCCGCTCGGAGATGGTGTTGCGCAAGATTTCCGAGGTGCCGCCTTCGATCGAGTTGCCGCGTGCCCGCAGGTATCGGAACCCGGGCCCGCGACCGACCAGGTCGACCGTCTCGGGCCTGCGCATGGTCCAGTCGTCGTAGAGCAGCGCGGCCTCGCCGTGCAGCTCGATCTCGAAGCCCGAAATCGCTTGTGCCAGTTTGGCGAACGCCACCTTCATGCCGGCACCTTCCGGGCCGGGGGCGCCGGTGGCAGCCTGTTGCCGCAACCGTTCACCGGCCAGCCGAAGGACCTCCGCCTCGACCCACAGCCGCATCAGCTGGTCGTGCATGGCGGGGTTGCGCAGCGCGGGTTCGTCGCGCCAGGCCTCGGTCACCTTGCCGATGTGGCCGCCTTCGCGCGGCGCCCCGGCGCGCGAACCGATGGCGACGCGTTCGTTGTTGAGTGTGGTCGTGGCGACCCGCCAGCCACCGCCCTCCGGGCCGAGCCGGTTCGCATCGGGCACCCGGACGTCGGTGAGGAACACCTCGTTGAACTCCGCCTCGCCGGTGATCTGGCGCAACGGCCGTATCTCGACGCCGGGTTGCGTCAGGTCGCACAGAAAGTAGGTCAGGCCATGGTGTTTGGGCACGGTCGGATCGGTCCGGGCGACCAGGATGGCCATCTGCGCGTGCTGCGCCTGCGATGTCCACACCTTCTGCCCGTTGACAATCCAGTCGTCACCGTCGCGCACCGCGCGGGTGGCCACCCCGGCCAGGTCGGATCCGGCGCCCGGCTCGCTGAACAGCTGACAGTAGATCTGCTCGCCGGTGAACAACGGGCGCAGGAACTTTCGCTTCTGCTCGTCGGTGCCGAACGCCGCAATGGTCGGCGCCGCCATGCCCATGCCGATGTAATTCTTGCGGGTGCCGCCCACCGGCGCGCCGGCTGCGGCCAGCCGGGCATCGACGCGCTCCTGCGCGGTGCGCGGCAGGTCCAGCCCGCCGAAACCGTACGGTAGGTGCACCCAGGCCAGGCCCGCATCGTATTGCGCGCCAAGGAAGTCCCGCGGATCGCTGGTCGCCGGATCGTGCTCGTCGAGCAGTGCCTGGACCCGCGCGTCGAGGTCGGCCGTATCGGCGGCCGTCATTGCCCACCGCCCGGTGCGGACTGGAATCCCTGTGCGGCGCCGAGCAGCAGGCCACCGTCGATCACCATGGCCTCGCCGGTGATCCAGCTCGCCGCGTCGGACACCAGGAAGGCGACGGCGGCGGCCACGTCGATCGGCTCCCCGATGCGCCCGAGCGCGATCGACGATGCCAGCGGGTCCTCGTGGTCCTTCCACAGCGCCTCGGCCAGCCGGGTGCGTACGACACCCGGGCATATCGCGTTGACCCTGACGCGCGGCGATAGTTCCAGCGCCAGCTGCTTGGTGACGTGGATCAGCGCGGCCTTGGTGGCGTTGTACATGCCCATCGCCGGCGATTGGTGCATGCCTCCGATGGAGGCCGTGTTGACGATCGCCCCGCCGTGCTCGCCCATCCACGACTTGACCACGAGCGAGGTCCACAGCAGCGGAGCCCACAGGTTTACGTCGAAGATTTTGGTGAAACGAGCGTGATCCTGGTCGATCAGCGGGCCGTAGGCCGGGTTGGTTCCCGCGTTGTTGATCAGGATGTCGACGCTGCCGAAGCGCTCCAGCGTGAGCTCGACGCAGCGTCGCGCGGCCTCCTCGTCGACCGCATGGGCGCCGACGCCGAGGGCCCGCTGCCCCACCTGGGCGGCGGCCTCGTCGGCGGCCTCCTGCTTGCGCGCGGTGAGTACCACGTTGGCCCCCGCGGCCGCCAGCTGCTGAGCGATCGAAAGCCCGATTCCCCGTGACGCGCCGGTGACGATCGCGGTGCGGCCGGTCAAGTCTTGTGAGGTCAT
>DASTKA010000101.1:0-3773 GCA_035716165.1 Mycobacterium sp.
TCGCCCTGCCCGATGGGTCCCTGCACACCGCCGGAATGCTGTTCAGCCCCGGCTATCCCGGGTTCCTGCGCGGCGTCGCGGCCAGTGGGCCCGGCGAATTCGTCGTCACCACGTCCGGCGGCCAGGTCGCCCGGTATCGGCCCGAGGCGAGCGAAACCGAGGTGCTCGCAGACGGTTTCGACCAGCTCTACGGCGTCGCCCTGAGTCCCGGTGGCGTCGTGTTCACAGAGCTGGGCACCGGCCGCGTGCTGTCGCTGCGGGCGGGTGGCATCGAGGTGCTCGCTGCCGGGCTGAGTGAGCCGGTCGGCATCGCGATCGACGCGGACGGGGCAGCGCTGGTGGCCGAGGCCGGAGCCGGCCGGGTGATCAGGGTGAAAGGTTCGGAGATCGACACCGTGGTCGCCGAATTGCACCGCCCGCAGGGCATTCTGGTGCGGGGCGGCATGCTCTACGTCGTCGACGCCGGCGCCAAGGAAGTGATCGCGGTCGATCTGAGCACCAACGTGCGGCGGACGATCGCCGCCGGGCTGCCGGTGGGCCCCCCGCCGGGGGTGACACCCAAGCCGCTGCGCGGCATGCCGCCGTTCTCCGGACCGCAGGGCCCCTTTGCCGGCATCACCGCCGCGACGGACGGGACGCTCTACGTGTCGGCGGACGGCGACGGCAGCGTGCTGGCGCTGCGCCCCGGACCGGGCGGACCATGATGCCCCAGGCTGTCGCGGGCGACCACCGCTACCTGCAGATCGCGCGCACGCTGCGCAAGGAGATCGTCGACGGCGTCTACCCGGTGGGTTCGCAGTTGCCCACCGAACACCAACTGTGCGAGCGCTTTGCGGTGAGCCGCTACACCATCCGCGAGGCGCTGCGCCGGCTTCGCGAGGACAACCTGGTGGCTTCCCGCCCGAGGGCGGGCACCCGCGTGGTTCCCCGGCCGGCGTCGAGTTCCTATGCCCAGGACGCGATGTCGATCGAAGACCTCCTCGCGTTCGCGGCCGGCGCACAGCTGACCATCGAATCCAATTCGATGGTGACAATCGACGCGGAGCTTGCCGCTCGGACCGGACTGGAGGTCGGCTCCCAGTGGCTGTCGGTGCGCGGCTATCGGCAGGCCGACGGCGCCTCGGCTCCGCTGTGCCGGACGGAGTACTACATCAACCGGAGTTTCGCCGCGGTCGGCCGGCTGCTGCAACGCCACGTCGGCCCGATATTTCCGTTGATCGAGGATCTGTTCGGCGTGAGCGTCGCCCAGTTGCACCAAGAGATCGCCGCCGTCCTGCTGTCCCCGGAATTGGCGGACGGCCTCGGTGTCGAGGCCGGAACGGCCGCCCTGCAGATGCGGCGCACCTATACCACCTCCGATGGCGAGGTGGCCCAGGTGACGATCAACACCCACCTGTCGTCGAGGTTCCGGTACGCCATGACGATGCGTCGCGTGGATGAATAAGGCCACCCCCGAGATGAGGTCGTGGTGACCGCCCAGGATGCGGCGCATGCGGCGGAGGCTTACCGGCGCGGATTGTGGGTGCACACGACGCTGGCCGATGCGCTGCGCACGGCCGCGACGGAAACGCCGCGCCGAATAGTGTTGGTGGACGGAAATGTTCGGCTGGACTGCGCCACATTGCATAGGCAGGCCAGCGCGCTGGCCGGTGCCCTGTCGGCGCGCATGCCGACGGGCAGCGTCGTGTCGTTCATGTTGCCGAACTGGCACGAGAGCGCCGTCATCTACCTGGCCGCGACGCTGGCCGGCATGGTGGTGAACCCGATTCTGCCGTCGCTGCGCGACCGCGACCTGAGATACATCCTCGAAGACGCCGGCACGGCAGCGGTTTTCATCCCGCAGCAACACGGTGGGCATGACTACACGGCGATGTTGGGACGCGTGACGGCCGCGATGGACCGGGCGCCGGAGGTGGTGGTGCTACGCGGTGAAGCAGGGACACACACACCGTATGCGGCCCTGCTGGAGCCGCCGCGCCAGGACGCGGCCCTGCCTGAGCTCGATCCCGACGACGTCCGGATGATCCTGTACACCTCCGGCACCACCAGCCGGCCGAAAGGTGTCCTGCACAGCCACAATTCGATGCACGCGCTGATCTGTCAGATCCGCGACCACTGGGCGATCAACCCCGCCGACACGTTCCTGGTGCCGTCGCCGATAGCGCATATCGGAGGCTCGATATACGCCTTCGAATGCCCGCTGCTGCTGGGCACCACCGCGGTGCTGATGGACCGCTGGGATGCGGCCGAGGCGGTCAGGCTGATGGATTCACATCGGTGCAGCCACATGGCGGGCGCCACCCCGTTTCTGCAGCAGCTGTTGTCCGCCGCCGAGCGCGCCGGGAGCCGCCTGGCCGACCTGAAGGTGTTCATCTGCGGCGGTGCGTCCGTGTCACCGTCGTTGATCCGCCGCGCCGCTGAATATTTCGATCGCGCGGTGGTCACCCGGGTGTACGGCTGCACGGAGGTGCCCGTCGCGACCGTCGGCGCACCCGGGCCGGACGAGGCCGATCCCGCGGCGGACACCGACGGCAGACCGGGCATCGCCGAGATCAAGCTCGTCGCCCACCAGGCCGCGCCGCCGGGAGACGGGGAGATCCGCGTGCGCGGCCCGCAGATGCTGCTGGGCTACCGTCATCCAGAAGACGACTCTTTCGATGCCGCAGGCTTTTTCCGCACCGGCGATCTCGGGCGCTGGGTCGATGACCGATACCTCGTCGTGACGGGGCGCGCCAAGGACGTCATCATCCGCAGCGGCGAGAACATCTCGGCCAAGGAGGTCGAGGACCTGCTCGCCGACCACCCCGGCATCGCCGAGATCGCGGTCGTCGCGCTGCCCGACGAACGCACCGGCGAACGCGCCTGTGCGGTGATCGTGCCCGCGGGCGCGCAGACCCCGGACGTTGCGGGCCTGCTCGGGCTGCTGGTGAGCAAGGGCGTCGCCAAATTCAAGGCGCCCGAACAGGTGGTGATCTGGGACGCCCTACCGAAGAACGACGCGGGCAAGATACTCAAGCACCAGATCCGGGCGTCGCTGATGCGCGGCGATCGCGAGCGCGGCGAAGGGCGCGGCGGGTCGCCGCGTGGAGACTAAGGATGGGTGAGATGCAGGTCGCGATCGTCACAGGAGCAAGTAGCGGCATCGGTCTGGGGTGCGCCATGAAGCTCGCCGAGATGGGCATGGCAGTCGTCGGCACCGGCCGCGACGAGGCGCGGCTGGCCGAACTCGCAAGCGCGGTCGGAGATCCGGAGCGCGTCGCGACGGTTGCCGTCGATCTCACCGACGATGACGCGCCGCGCCGCATCGTGGACCTGGCCGTCGGCCGGTGGGGCCGCATCGACTTCTTGATCAACAACGCCGGGGTGGGCAGCCCCAAGCCGCTGCACGAAACCGACGACGAGACCCTGGACTACTTCCTGGGTTTGATGCTGCGGGCACCCTTTCGGCTCGCGCGTGAAGTGTTGCCGCACATGGCAGCCGGGTCGGCGATCATCAACGTGACATCGACCTTCGCGGTCATCGGTGGCCTGCGCGGCGGCGCCTACTCGGCCGCCAAGGGCGGGCTGACCGCGCTGACCACCCACATCGCCTGCCAGTACGGCGCGTCCGGCATCCGCTGTAACGCCGTCGCGCCCGGGGTGACGGTGACGCCGATGGTCGAAAAGCGGTTGCAGGACGAGCGATTCCGCAAGATCAACACCGAGATGACGCCGCACCAGCGATTGGGCCGCATCGATGACATCGCCAGCACCGTCGCATTCCTGTGCTCGCC
>DASTKA010000102.1:0-2054 GCA_035716165.1 Mycobacterium sp.
GGCGTCACCGAGTAAATCGACCCGCTGCTGCTCCATGCGCCGCCAAGGTCGGCAGACCCCCAGCCGTTGTTCGCTGACCGGTTGAACGTGTCGCAGGCCACGGCGCTGGCTGGACAGCTGACCCCACCCGCCGCCAACCCCATCGCCTGGTAGCCCTCGTGCTTGAAGACGTGCGCGGTCGAACTATCTTCATTGCGGTCGCGGATGCCGACATCGCCGGCAATCTGCTCCGCCGGGTTGACATCGGTCACATCGAGCATCCATCCCGCCGGCTCAGCCGAGCCGTCGAGCCAGGCCCGGGCGCGAATCGCGGTGGGTTTGACCCCCTGGAATTGCACCCGGAGCCAGACCGTGGCGCCGTCGGATGACGCAATCCCAGTGCTCACGTCGGCGCCGAGGTTGGCGCCATCGCTGCGCTGGCCCCGAATGATCATGCTGGACATGCCCGAGCCCTGCCCGATGCCGACCCGGTAGTAGGTGTCTGGGCCGCCGACGGCATAGCGTCCGAGGACGTAGGACAGGTCGTTGTTCGACTGGCTGCTTTTTGGCAGGACGAGCTTTTCGAGGATCTCGACGTCCTGCACGGAGGTCGTACTCAGATAGGCGCGCTCCTGCCCGGCTGCTGCCACGTTGACGCCACCAACCCCGGGCGACACGCTCCAGTTGGCCGGCGTTCCCGCGATGGTCCACGACCCGCCCGAATCCGCGGTGCCCCAATTGCTCGAGACCGTGCGGTTGAAGGTGTCGCAGGCCAGCGCGCCGGCCGCGCAGCCGAACGGTGGCGGCGGAGGCGGCGGGGGCGGGGGTGGCGGCGGCGGACCGACATTCACGTACCCGAGTCCGTAGCGCGACGTCGTGAAGGACGGCGCGCCACTCTGCCAGTCGATCTCGAGAAACTTCCGCGTGTTGCCCAGGGGAGCGAGATTGGCGACGATCGTGCGGCTCGCCGTGCTGATCACGTCGCCCGAGTCGCCCACGTACACGAATCGCCCGTCTCCACTGTGAAGGATCCAGCCCTCTTTCTCACAACGCGCGGCGCATGGAGTTTCGCTGCCGGCCATGGGCGTGAGCGGGATGTCGGCAACCTGCTTTGGTGCCGAGCCCGGCAGCCCGGTGACATCGAAGACGTGCACGTAGGCATTCGGCCCGTCCATGACATAGACCTCTCTCTCGTCGGGCGACAGGGTGATGCCGTGACTCGGCGCGGTGCTGACGAAGGTCGTCCAGGTGAATCCATTGATGGGCACGGTGTAGAGGACCTGGCCGGTGGTAATGCTGCTCACCTGAAAGCCGAGGAAGTTGGTGGCCGTCGTAAAGGCCAGCGTTTCGGTGCCGTTGACGGTGAACGGTCGCACGCCGCTCGTCAGCGGCCCGATCTTTTTCGTGATGGCGTTCGTCGACGTGTCGACCACCTGCAGGAAGTTGGCGTTTGTGCCGGCATAGCCACCCAGGTAGGCGTGGGCACCGTTGAGGCTGACGATAGTGTTGTGAGCCCCTTCACTGGCAACGATGCTGCCCAGCACCGCGCCGGAGCCGGCGTCCAGCACATGCCAGAGGCCGTCGGTCGAGCTCTCCCCATCGGGGGAGTACAGCGTTTTTCCATCTGGCGTGATGGCCATGCTGTCCACGCCGAAGGGATAATTGGCAACCCAAACCACGGTGTCCGTCAGGAGGTTGTACTTGAGCAGCTGGCCTCCGGCCGAGGGAGGATCGCACGAGCTCCCACACTCGCTCAGGTAGAGCATCCCGGTCGATGGGCTGACCACAACGCCAAGTCCACCGCTGGTCGGCAAGCTGACGCGTTTCTTAAGCGCGTGGTTGTTGTCCATGTCGTAGACGTCCATCTCACCGTCGGGGAACACGTACAGCTCGTGATGGACGGTGCCGCCGGTCGGGTTCGCGGCCGGCGCCGGCGTGGGGATGGCCGTCCCAGTCGCCTGGACGCTCATGATGGCGAAGGTGTGACTGGCCGAGGTGTCCTCGTTGCGCATGCGCAGACCGATCATCCCGGCCGCCTGCTCGGCGCTGTCGGAATCGCTCGCAGTGTAGGTCCA
>DASTKA010000103.1:0-3774 GCA_035716165.1 Mycobacterium sp.
GTACACGAATTACATGCAGTGGAACCGGACGCACCTTGCGCATGCCCAGCTGACGGTTGCGAGCCTGTTGGAGTCGGTCATCAACGCGGGCAAGGGTTTGAAGCTGGCCAAACTCGAAGGTGACGCCGCGTTCTTCTGGGCACCGGACAGCCACGCCAAAATGGTGGTGTGTGACCGGCTGTCACGAATGCGCGCGGCGTTCCTGCAGCGGCGTGAGCAGATGAAAAATGACATCGCATGCGAATGTGCGAGTTGCGAACAGCTGGAGAAGCTGTCGCTCAAGTTCGTCGTGCACGTGGGCGAGGTGGCGGATCAGAAGGTCAAGCGCCACGCCGAGTTGGCCGGCTTCGATGTGATCTTGGTGCACCGAATGCTGAAAAACACGGTGCCGATTGCCGAATACGTGCTGATGACCGATCCGGTCGCGGCATGCCTGGACGAGCCGATGCGTGCGCTGTGCCTGCCGTTGGTGCACGTGTTCGACGGCATCGGAGAAACGTCCACGCACTACATCGACCTCGCGGGATTGCAGGTTCCCACCGCGGCAGCGGGGCGCAGCTTTTTGCGCCGGCTCGGCGCGACGATGAAGTTCGAGTTCGACACGCTGCCTTTCACGCTCGGGATGAAGGAACCCGCCCAAGGATTTCGCAACCTGGGGCGGGGTGCCGAGGAAATCTCCGCGTAGCCGAAAATCCTTGTGGCACAGGAGTTTCGCTATCGAGCGTCGGCCAAGGCCCGGCCCATTCGCGACAGGGCCTCGCTGAGAATCGCTTGTGAAGTCGCGAAGTTCAATCGCACGTGCCCGGTTCCGCCGGTGCCGAACACGTGACCGGAACTGAGCGCCACCCGTGCGTGATCGAGGAACCAGCGGGCGGGCCCGGACAAGTCGGCAACCACCGCAAGGCCTTCGGCTGCTTCTTCGTCGAAAGCGAGTTCCCGGCAATCCAGCCAGGCGAGGTATGTGCCTTGCGGCCATAGGTATTTCACTCCCGGCAGGTGCTTTGCGACCAACTCGCCCAGCAACGTCCGGTTCTCGTTCAGGCCCCGCAGGGTCGCGTCGAGCCAGTCGGCGCCGCTGCGAAACGCCTCGGCGTGGGCGATGACGCCGAGATGGCTCGGCCCGTGACTGACCTCCTCGGGCATCCGGTCCAGGTCGGCGGCCGCCTCGGGTCCGGCTATGGCCAGCGCCGCCTTCAAACCGGACAGATTCCAGGCTTTCGACGCCGAGGTGAGGGCGAAGGCGTTCTCGGCGCCGGGGACGGTGAGGAAGGGGGTGAAGCGCGATCCCGGCAGGATGACGGGCGCATGGATCTCGTCGGACACCACCCGAACGCCGAATCGCCGGGCGAGCTCGGCAACCCCGCGCAATTCGTCGGCGGTGTGCACGGATCCGGTCGGGTTGTGGGGATTGCACAACAGATAGGCGACCTTGGCGTCCCCACCGGCCCCCACGCGAGCCTGAACGAAGGCATTCTCCAACGCGTTCAGGTCAATTCGCCCCTCGGCGAGGGGTGCCTCGATCACCCGGCGGCCGTCGTGTGCGACGAACGCGTAAAACGGCGCATAGACCGGCGGATTGACGACGACGGCGTCACCGCGATCGGTGAGCAGGCGCAGCACCTCGACCACACCGAGCATGACGTCGGGAACCAGCGCGGTGCGGCTCACCTCCAGGTCATGCCACTGCCAATGCCGCGCGGCGAACTGGCTGACCGCTTCCGCCAGCGCGGTGCCGCAGGGATATCCGGTGTCGCCGTCGTCGATGGCCTTCCGCAGCGCCTCGGCTACCGTCGGGGCCAGGTTGACGTCCATCTCGGCCACCCACAGCGGCAGCACGTCGCCCGGATGCGCGCGCCATTTCATGCTGGTGCGGAGCCGCAGCTGCTCCAGCGTCGGCTCCTCGAGGGGATTGACCGTCACTCGCGAAGAGTAACCGGCGTGACCTATCCGCCGGCAAACGCGTTTTGCGGGATCGTCAGCGGAAGATCCACCGAACTGAGCAATCCCGGCTGGGCGGCAACGACATACGGCACGGCGTTGACGACGCGCATCGCGGTGGCGACCATGGCGCCGGCCCCGGAGGTCATCCCGCCGATGCCGGCCTTCGCCGGATCCTTCAGCGTCGCCGCCAGGGTGCAGTCGATGTCCGGGTCGCCGGAGATCATCACGCGGTAGGACAGATCGCCAATCCCGGTGGGCCACTCGGGGGCGACGTCGTGCGCCAGCCGGGTGACGTGCTCGATGACGATTGCTTCGCGACCGTCGACCACGCCGATCGCCTGCATCCGCAGGGCGCCGCAGGTTCCGGCCTCGACGGTGCCCATCGCGACCTCCAGCGTCCGGTGGGTGACCGCCCGGTCGAAACCCTCGCGGACTTCCTGGACTTCGACCCCCAGCGCGTCGGCGATCAATCGGATCTGTCCCTGCCATTCACCGGCGATGGCTCCGGGGAAGCCGATCCAGGGCTGGTAGTCGAGCGGGCGGCCGAAGCCCAGCGCGTCGCTCATGATGTCGGGAACCCCGTAGTCGTCGTACAAGCCGATCTCGAAAGAGTGGATCTTGTCGATCGAGGACGACTGGGTGGACAGCACCAGCGGCAGGTAGTCGGCGGCGAAGCCCGGCTCGATTCCCGACGCATACAGCGACACCTGACCCTGCTTGGCCGCCGCGAAAAGCTGGTCGCGCCACTCGGCGGGCTCGTAGGCGTGCGGGTTGACCAATCGGGTGGTGCTGGTGGTCACGACGTTGATCCCCGCTTCGAGCAGCTTGGCGTAATCGGGGATGGCCAGCGCGTCCCGCTCAGGACCGCTGGCCGCATAGATGACGCAGTCGGGTTTGAGCGCGATCAGCGCGTCGGCGTCGTTGGTGGCTTTCAGGCCGATCGGCTCACCGCCGGCCAGTTCGCCCGCGTCCTTGCCGACTTTGTCAGCCGAGTGCACCCACACGCCGACCAGCTCTAGGTTGGGGCGCCTTGAAATCGCGCGGATGGCGATCGAGCCGATGCCACCCGTCGCCCACACCGCCACGCGATGAGTCGTCATCTTGTCCTCCTCTGGTGCGTGCGCGATGAAAGCTGAGGCGGCCGTTGCCCTTACGCGCCAGTGGCCTCAACGTTCGACTCGGAAGCTAACAGCCGCGGGCGTGCAGGGTCAAGGGTTTAAGAGAGCAAGTACTATCCTAACGAACAAATCTTAGGTTAATCTGCGGGCTTTCTCGAGCGTGCCGCGGCGGCCTTTGCAGACGACCAGTGAGGAGAGTGTCTATGCGTGTTGTCGTGTGGTCCACCGGGGGAGTCGGTTCGATCGCGATCGATGCCGTCCGGCGCCGGCCCGACCTGGATCTTGTTGGTGTGTGGGTACATTCACCCGACAAGGCCGGCAGGGACGCCGGCGAGTTGGCCGGCGGTGAGCCGCTAGGGGTGTTGGCCACCAACGATGCCGACGCGCTGATCACCCTGGCTCCCGACTGCGTGGTGTACGCGGCCAGCGGTCCCGAACGCGACGGCGCGGCGGTGCCCGACTACGTTCGTCTGCTTTCGGCCGGCATCAACGTGGTGTCGACGTCTTCGACGAGCCTGGTGTACCCGCCGTCCTACTTTGCGCCCAACTGGCGCGACGAGCTGGACGCCGCGGCCAAAGCCGGCCACGCGTCGTTCTATGCGTCGGGCATCTTTCCCGGCTTCGCCTCCGATCAGCTCGCCTTGCTCATGACGACCCAGTCCAAGAGCATCCGCCGGATCACGGCCAGCGAGGTCGCGCTCAACGACCACTACCC
>DASTKA010000104.1:0-4026 GCA_035716165.1 Mycobacterium sp.
ATGAAGGCCTACTGGTCGCCGGAGGACGACGTCACCCCCGCCTAGCCGGCACGGCGACGTGGCCTCAGCCGCCCGCCAGCCAGGCGTGGTTGCCCGCATAGAAGACCGCGAACCACATGGCGATGTAGTGCAGAATCGCCGCGATCGCGGTGAAGGCATGGAAGAACTCGTGATAGCCGAACGTCCTCGGCCACGGGTCCGGCCAGCGCAACCCGTAGATGATGCCCCCGACGCTGTAGAACACACCGCCGACCGCCAGCAGCACCATCGCGGCCACGCCGGCCTGGTGCAGGATCGTGGGAGCGAACCAGACGGCCACCCAGCCCAGCAGCAGGTACAGCGGCACGCCGATCCAGCGCGGCGCCGTCGGCCAGCACATCTTCAACGTGATGCCGGCCGCCGCGCCGCCCCAGACGATGCACTCCACCAGCACCCCGGTGTTCTGCGGCATGACCAGCCGCGCGAACGGCGTGTAGCTGCCGGCGATGAACACGAAGATCATCGAATGGTCGAGCCGCTTCATCCGGCTGCGCGCGATGTCCGACTTCCACTCCACCCGGTGATAGGTGGCGCTGACCGCAAACATCGCGACCGTCGCCGCGGCGTAGACCAGCGTCGAGTGGCCGGCGCGCGGAGAGGCGACCGCCCACGACACCGACACCAGCGTGGCGCCGGTGATGATGGCCAGCCATGCCGAGACGAAGTGGATCCAGCCGCGCATCCTCGGCTTGCCCAGGAACTGGGCGGCACCCTCGACGAGCTGCTCGACCGTGTTGCCCGGAACTATCGACTCGCGTTCGGGCTCCGGATCGGGCACGGTGCTGGTTTGGCTGCTCATGTCTCCTGTGTCTTGCTCTGGGGGTGTGCCGGGAAATTCGCCAGGGCTGTTCAAGAGCCACAGTAGTCAGGGATGGTTACGACACCGTGTCGCTTCTGACGGTGACCGGGCCGAAATGGGAACCGTGAATACATCACCGCTGGCAGTAGGGTAAATGGTCGTGGAAATCATCCCGCCGCGCCTCAAAGAGCCGCTGTATCGCGTCTACGAGCTGCGGCTGAGGCAGGGCCTGGTCGCCTCGAAGTCCCAGCTGCCGCGGCACATCGCCGTGCTGTGCGACGGGAACCGGCGGTGGGCCCGCGACGCGGGATACGAGGACGTCAGCTACGGCTACCGGATGGGCGCGTCCAAAATCGCCGAGATGCTGCGCTGGTGTCAGGAAGCCGGCGTCGAAATGACCACCGTCTATCTGCTGTCCACCGAGAATCTGCAACGCGACCCCGACGAGCTGGCCGGGCTGATCGAGATCATCACCGACGTCGTCGAGGAGATCTGCGCACCCGCCAACCGCTGGAGCGTGCGCACGGTGGGGGACCTGGAACTGCTCGGTGACGAGCCGGCCCGTCGATTGCGCGATGCCGTCGAGTCCACGCCCAGCATCGCGCCCTTTCACGTCAACGTCGCCGTCGGCTACGGCGGCCGGCAGGAGATCGTCGGCGCGGTGCGAGCGCTGTTGAACAAAGAGCTCGCCAACGGCGCCACCGGCGAGGAGCTCGTCGACGCGGTGACCGTCGACGCCATCTCCGAGAATCTCTACACGTCCGGCCAACCCGACCCCGACCTGGTGATCCGCACCTCGGGCGAGCAACGCCTGTCCGGATTTCTGCTGTGGCAGAGCGCCTATTCGGAGATGTGGTTCTGCGAAACGCACTGGCCCGCGTTCCGCCGTGTCGACTTCCTGCGCGCGCTGCGCGACTACAGCCGGCGCGATCGCCGGCACGGCAAGTAACCAGCAACGGTCGCAAGCGCCAGCTCGCCCGCGTGCCACACTGAGAACATGGCTGCGCTGTCGGCGGTGGTGTTCACGCTGAGCGCCTGGCTGGGCCTGTATCTGGCGGCCCGGGATCCGCGCAAACCCGTCCTCGCGCTGGCGGCGATCGGACTGTGTGGCTTCGCGCTGGTGGTGGGGCTCGACGCGGTTCGCACCGCCAATCCCGCGCACGCCCAGCTGCTGAGCCGAGTCGAGATCTACCTGACGACCGTGCCCGGCGTGGCGTGGTTCGCGGTGCTCGTCGAGCTGTCCAGGCCCAGCGACGGCTGGCGCTCTCGCACCCGCGAAGTGTTGCTGGTGGCCGGCGTCGCCGCGCTGACGCTGTTCGGGGCGTGGCTGGCCGGCAGCGTCGACGGGCCGCTGCGGGCAGGTCATTGGCTGATGTTCGCGGTGATCTCGGTGTCGACACTGGGCGCGATGGCCGTCGCGTTGCGCCGCCCGCGGCGGCCGAGACCCGCAGTGGGACTCGCGGTCACCGCGACCCTGTTCTTCGCCCTGAGCAACGCGATCCTGATCATTCCGCTGGGTGTGGTGCCCAGCTGGGTCGCGCTGGCGTCGACGAGTTGCGACGTCCTGGGGCTCGGGGTCGCCGTCGCCCTGTGGGACGCGTTCGATGAGGGGCAGGCGCTGCGCGCCGACATGCTGCGCTCGTTCGCCGGCTCGGTGGCGGTGGCGGTGCTGTTCGGCGGTCAGGCGCTGATCGGGTTGGCGGTGACCCGCGACGACCCGGCAGCGCGGACCGCGCTGACCGTGCTGCTGTTCACCAGCCTGGCGATCGCGGTCGCCGTGCAGGTGCTTGCCGATCCGCTGGCCGGGCTCCTCGACCGGCTGGCGTTCGCGAAATCGCCTGCGCTGCGGGCGGATCGGGCGACACTGCGGCATACCGGGGCGGCGCTGCCGCTGCGCCAGGAGCATCCGCTCGCAGGCGTCGACGACGTCACCTTCGTCAGGCTCACCCGACGGGCGCTGGGCCACTACGGCGACCTGAGCAAGCTGGTCGCCAGCCCGCTGACGGCGTTGCCGGTCATCGATGAGCGGCTGGCCGCCCGCGGGGCACCCGATCAGCCGATCGAGCGGGCCAACGAACTCAAGGCGGTGTTGGCCGACGGCATTTCCCGGCTTAAGCCGCGCGACGGCGGCGATTTCGGCACCACCGAAGAGTGGCGGTACTACAACTCGCTGTACTTCCCCTACGTCGTCGGGGTGCGCGCCTACGCGCAGAACGCGACCGCCTCGGGTCTGGATCCGACCGCGCGGCGGGCCTGGCAGTGGTTCGTCACCGAGGTTCCCCAGCGCTCGCTGCACAACTGGCAAAACGCCGCCGCCCGGCTGATCGCCGCCGATCTTCGCAACCGGATCCCGGTTCCCAGCGACTGACCGGATACAGAGCCAGGCGGTCGCCCGACGGCGCAGCGTTGTATTCCGTGCCCGTGTGGCCCCTGGGGCCACTGAGCCGGTCAGAGTGACGCGGGTCAAATATTCATCCGCCGATGGGGAATAGTCCGGTGAACTACCTCGTCGTTGTATCCGTGGCAGCAGTTGGCAGCGCCACGAGTCGATATGGCAGTGCACTGGCGGCACGCTCAAAGCTGTTCGACCCAACCCGCCATCGCGAGGAGTAAGCACATGAGCACTGTCACCGGCGTATCAAGCATCCAGACCCGGCCCCTCTATGACGCGACCGACTCGCTGTTGCGCTTCGCCGTGCGCGCCGACGCGACCCTGACGGGGCTGTTTGGTTTGACCATCGCCTTTCTCGCCGACCCGATCTCTTCGCTCACCGGCCTGACGTCCTTCCAGGAATACGGCGTGGGTGTCCTGTTCGTGCTCGCCGGCCTGCTGGTGTTCAGCCTCGGGGCGCTGCCGGACCTGCGCCGTCTCGGAAACAGCGTCTTGGTGGTCAACATCGCATTCACCCTGGTGGCGATCGTGGCCGCGGCAGCGCTGCCGCTGACCGCCACCGGCGTCGCGTTCACGCTGTTTACAGGTGCCTACACGGCGGCCTTCGCGGGACTGCAATACCTGGGACTGCGTCGCCTCGAGGCGTGATCGGCCGCGCCGCTCCGGCTCGGACGCGCGGCGTTACAGCTTGCGCAGCCGCAGCCGGTTGATGGAATGGTCGGCGTCCTTGCGCAGCACCAGGGTGGCCCGCGGCCGGGTCGGAAGAATGTTCTCGACCAGGTTGGGGCGGTTGATG
>DASTKA010000105.1:0-3117 GCA_035716165.1 Mycobacterium sp.
GAGAGAGCCATCCCGGTGCGCGGCGAGCGCGCGGTGATCAGCAAGCCGACGACCGCGGTCAACGCCGCAACCACGCTGACCCCGACCAGTCCCAACAGCGCTCCGGTGGCGACCCGGTAGGTGACCGACAGGCCGGTCGCGAGGAATGCCACCGCGATCGCCGCGGCCAGGGCGCCACGCTGGATGTGCGTTGTGCCCCAAGGCCTGAGCCGGGAGGTCGAGAAGATCATGGCCGCATCGGCGATGTCCTCGACGATGCCGGGCGCGGCCGGACCGATCGGCACCGCTTGCAGCGTCAGCAGGTCGCCGTCGACGACCCCGACCGTGTCCAGGCTGGCGTCCAGGCTGAACGGCGCACCACCGATGGGCGCCAGGCTCAATTGGGTCGCCGCGCCGATCTCGGCGGTGCCGCGTGATGCGGCGCCGTCTTCGGAGTCGCCGTTGATCGGGATCACCAAACGTTGGACGGCGGGCAGGATTTCGCGCAGCGGCAGCTCCGCAGGCAAGGCCATTTCCGTCAACCTGCTGTCCGCGAGTATTGCCACGCGGACGATCGGCATGACGGTTCCGGAGGTCACCGGACCCTCGAAAAGTGTTGGGGCCGTTGCTGCAACATCGTGCTCTCTTCTCTATTTCTGTGTTGGACGGACGGTGGTGAAGGGGAGAAGTCTCGGGCTAACCGGTGTTCGGAGAACCATCCGGCGTCTGGCAGTAGGGCGGTCAGTTGTCCAATCGCGACGGCGATCGCGAAGGGTGTTCCGGGCGCGAAGGTCGAAACCCACTCACCGTCGAAGGCGCGGGAAGGACTGACCAGCACCCGCCCCTCGCGTGCATCGACGATGCTCATTCCCACCTCGCTGGTGGAGTGCCGGCCGTCGCGGTGACAACCGGCGACGATCTCTACGTAGCTGCGCGGCCCGTTGAACACCGATTCCACCACCCCCCGTGCCGAGTGCGGAATGCCCAGGTAGTCAAGGACTTCGGCAAGCGGAGCGCCCGAACGCAGGCGCTCGTCGGCCCTGGCGCCGACGCGCATCGGCATGCTGAACTCGTCGAACCGAGCCGGCGGCCGTTGCGCGAGACCGACGGTGAGCACCGGAACCAGCGCACGCGGATCGTCGATGTTCATGGCGGTGAAGGTGATTAGCTGTGCGCTGCGCAACGCGACCACCGTGATCGACGGCTTGCCGGCCGCACCGGTGCGCTGCGCGACGAGACCGCGCAGCAACTCGGCGCCGCCACCGGCCGCACCGGAGTCCTTGCCGGGGCCGACGTACCGCAGGTCCAGCCACCGCTGCGGAAAGCACACCACCTTGATCCACTCGGCGACCGCGGGGTTGACCCGCCCGTCTTCGGAGACCAGCCCCAGCTCGGTCAGCTCGGCCTTCTGACGGTCGAGAAACGCGCTGCGTTCCGCGGCATCACGATAGGGCGAGGTGATTGCCAGCACCCAGGGAAAGCTCCCCGCCCCAACCGTTTCCGCGATGAACCAAGCGTGATCGACCGTCAGCTCGACGGCATTGGGCGCTTGCGACATCAGGTTCGTTCAGCCACGAATTAGCCGCCCCATTTGGCGGCTTCGGCCTGGTCGCGGGCGAGCATGGACATGGTGTTCGCCTCGTGGGTGCTGGCCATCGACTGATAGGCGCGCACCAGGCTTTCCATCGCCTGGTTCCACTGGGCCTGCCACACCTGGTAGGTCATACCGGTGTCACCCTGCCAGGCGTTGGACAACGTGGCCTGCTCGCTGGCGATGTCGGAGCCGAGCCCCTGCAGCGTGCCGGCGTATCCCGACATGTCGGCGGCGTGGCTCAACATCGCCGGGTAGTTGTACATGATCTGCGACATGACAAGTCCTTTCGAGGTTGCTGGCGGTGAGATCAGAACGCGGTGTAGCCCGACGCGGCGGCGGCGTCCGCGGCCACGTAGGTCCCGGCGGCGTCGCCGAGGTTGGCCTGGGCGATGTCCAGAAGCGTGTTGACCCGCGCGGCGACCTCGACGAACCGCGCGTGCGCGGCCTGGAAGGCGGCCGAGGACTCGCCCTGGTGGAAGGCCTGCGCCGACATCGCTTCCTGCTCGGCCTGGCTGATCGTGCTGCGCATCAACGCCGCCTTGGCACTGAAGGCCGACTGTGCGGCCACCAACTGCGGAATGTGAGCGTCCAACATACTCATGTTGATTCCTTTCTGTTGTCTCCGTTGGGGTTCCGGTAACTCACCTGTATCTGGCCGACTGCCTTACCCCCCCTTCCCCGGCTCGGTCGGGCCCGCTGTGTCGCCGGGTTCGGGCTCCCACGTGCCGGGCACCATTGGCATGCGGGGGCCACCACCGAAGTCGTCGTCGGCCAGTTTCGTCAGCCCGGCCGCCTGAAAAGCCTTCCGCTGCTGCGTGGTTCCGGCGAACCCGAGCGCCCCGGCGCCCTGCGCCGACGGGACGGCCGCGGCCTCCTCGTCGTCGCCGAAGTCCGGTGGGACGCGGAATTCGGATTCCATGTCGACGAACTCATCGGCGTGATCGTGCAGTGCGGACCGCCGACGCCGCCTTGCCCGAGACTCGGCACGGCTCGCGGCCGCGGCGCCGGCCGCCGGGATGGTGGCCGCCGGAGCCTTGGCGCCGCCGCGGCCACCCAGGGTAGGTCCGACCCCTGGGTCCGGGTCGCCGCCGACGGCCACCAGGTAGCCGAAGTTGACGGCCTGAGCCACCGGTGCCGGCGCGGCCGGCGCAGCGGAGCCCGCGGCGACAGAAGCGGCCGGGGCGCCGGCGGGAGTCGCCACCGTCGGGGCCAGTGCCACCGCCGGGAGCGGCGACGCCGGCTTGGTGGACGTCAGCGCGGGCGCGACGGCGGCGGGGCCGGCCTCCGGCGCGGCGGCCTCGATGGGCGTGGTGAGCAGGGATCCGAGGCCGATGCCGAGCAGCAGCGGGATGAGCAAGGGCGCGGTCAGGATCGCGCCCCAGGTCGGCCAGCCGATGGCGTTGAAGAAGATTTGGTAGGCAACGAAAAACAGCAGCGGCCCGTTGGCCGCCAGCAACGACGGCGAGCCGGACCAGGAGCCCTGCAACATCTGCTGGATGTTCTGGAAGAAGTCCCGCAGGAACTGCAGCAGCTGCTGGAAGAAA
>DASTKA010000106.1:0-7275 GCA_035716165.1 Mycobacterium sp.
TCGGTGCTGGCCATCGAGCCCATGCTGACGCTGGGAACCGGTAAGACGGTGGTGCTGGACGACCAGTGGACGGTAACCACCACCGACGGGTCGCGCGCGGCACACTGGGAACACACCGTCGCGGTCACCGACGCCGGCCCACGCATCCTGACCTCGGCTTAGGCGACGGACTAGCTTGAACTAAACGCCCACTCGCCTCGTTTCCCCGGCAGGAGGTGATCGAGTGGCTCGTGTGGCTGGCACGTGGAGAGCTTCTGAGGCTGCCGAAGCCGCTCTGATGAAGGCGCTCTACGACGAACACGCCGCGGTTCTGTGGCGCTACGCGCTGCGGCTGACGGGGGACGCGAGCCAGTCGGAAGACGTGGTCCAAGAGACATTGCTGCGGGCATGGCAACACCCCGAAGTCGTCGGCGACACCGAGCGCTCGGCGCGGGCGTGGTTGTTCACCGTGGCACGCAACATGATCATCGACGACCGGCGCAGCGCGCGGTATCGCAACGTCGTCGGTTCCACAGACGTCTCGGGGGCGCCCGAACAGTCCACGCCGGATGAGGTCAATGCGGCGCTGGACCGGTTGCTGATAGCGGACGGGATGGCCCAGTTGTCCGCCGAGCACCGGGCAGTGATCGAACGGTCCTACTACCGGGGATGGACCACCGCACAGATTGCTGCGGACCTCGGCATCGCCGAGGGAACAGTGAAGTCGCGACTACACTATGCCGTGCGGGCGTTGCGACTCACTCTGCAGGAACTTGGAGTCACCCGATGAGGGGCTCCGGATGCTCGAGGGGTGAGAAGACATGGATGAAATGAGAACGCCGGTGCGAGATGTCGGCCCTCCCGAAGACCGCTACGCGATGTGGGATGCCGCATACGTGTTGGGTTCCTTGTCGGCCGCGGAGCGCCGCGAATTCGAGACGCACATGGCGCACTGCCCGGCTTGCCGGGCGGCCGTCGCCGACCTCAGCGGCGTGCCGGCCCTGCTGTCCCAGCTCGACCATGCAGAAGTGGCCGCGATCGACCAGTCCGGTCCGGCCCCGGAGATGTCCGAGAAACTGCTGCCGTCCCTGCTGGCGACGGTTCGTTGGCGCCGGCGCCGCAGCCGGGTAACGACCTGGGTGGCGTCGACGGCCGCGGCCGCGGTGCTGGCCATCGGGTTGTTCGTCGGTCTCGAGGGATGGTCGTCGGCTCCGTCCCAGCAGGTGACCGCGTCGTCGGAGGCGATGAGCCAGGTGGGCACCACCCTGCTGACGTCGACGGTCGCGGTCAGCGGCCAGCACTGGGGAACATCCATCAACCTGCGCTGCGTGTGCCTGGCACCGCTGAACGCGCACCACGACACGCTCGCGATGGTCGTGGTGGGACGTGACGGCAGCCAGACGCGGTTGGCGACGTGGGTGGCCGTGCCCGGCCACACCGCCACGCCCGCGGGCGCCATCTCGACGCCGATCGACCAGATCGCCGCCGTGCAGGTGGTTGCCGCCGATAGCGGCCAAGTGCTGCTGCAGCGCTCGCTATAGGGGATCGCGTGTTCGGCGACGCGCGTTCGCTTCGGGTGCTCGTGGTGGGCGCCGGTGTCGCCGGCATCTCCGTTGCCCGGGGCCTGCTGCGCGACGGGCATGACGTCACCGTCTTCGAGCAGCGGCCCGATGTAAGCGCGGCCGGCGGTGCGGTGACGATCTGGTCCAACGGCGAGTCGGTGCTGAACCAGCTGGGGGTCGACATGGACGGTGCCGGCCAGCCGCTGGCCACCGTGCGGGCCGTGACATCCTCGGGCCGCAGGCTCGGCACCCTCGACGTGACCGGCATGGTCCGGCGGCTGGGCGCGCCCATCCGGATGGTCCCGCGTCGCGTGCTGCTGGACCGGCTCCTCGAGGGGTTTCCGGGCGAGCGCATCCGGTGCGACGCCCGGGTGAGCGCGTTGGCCGCCACGGGCGACGGCGTCAGCGTCGAGTTCGGCGACGGCACCGTCGCCCAGGGGGACGTGCTGATCGGCGCAGACGGTCTGCACTCGATGGTGCGCGATCATGTCGGCGCGCAAGGCGCGAAACCCACCGGCTGGTGCAGTTGGCAGGGGCTGGTCACCCTTCCGGAGATCGCCGAGTCCGACGCCGCGCTCATGATCATCGGTGGGCGCGGCAACCTCGGCCTGTGGCCGGCCGGCGGCTCCGAAATGCAGTGGTGGTTCGACCTGCCGTGGTCCGCTGACTTCGTCAGGCCGCAGCGTCCGATCGACATGATCCGGTCGCATTTCTCCGGATGGTCCGACTCGGTCGATCGAGTGCTCGCCACGTTGACCGATGACGATTTGGCCCGTTCGCCGTTCCCGCATTTCCGGCATCCGATACCGCACGCGGGCCGAGGCCCGGTCACGTTGCTCGGCGATGCCGCGCACACGATGCCGCCCACCCTGGCGCAGGGGACCAATCAGGCGTTGCTCGACACCATGGTGCTGTGCAAGGCGCTGGCGGACCTTCGTCGTCCGCTAACCGGTCGCGGCGACGATGTTTCGCGCGCGCTGCGGTGGTACGAGAAGACCCGGCGACACAAGGTGATGGCCGTGTCGTGGGCGGCGTCGCTGCCGGTGTCGCACGGTGAGTTCGTGCTGAGGCCGGCCGCACTGATCTCGGACCGGCTGCAATCCTCGGCGCTGACGGTGTTCCTGCGCTGCACGAGTCACCGCCGAATGTCTGCCCAAATCAGCCGAAACTTGGGGGTAGCGGCGAAAATACAGTCAAGCCAGTGAGCGACCTAACCGATTTCGTAAGGGTGCGAGGCGAAGTCGACGCGCCCTCGCGCTGGCTGTGGCTGTTGAAGTGGTGCGTGCTGGCGGTCCCGCACTACCCGATTCTGATACTGCTCTACCTGGCTTATCCGCTCTCGACCGTCGCCGCCGGCGTGGCCATCTTGTGCACGGGGCGATACCCGCGGCCGCTCTTCGAGTTCAACGTCGGGGTGTTGCGCTGGTCGTGGCGAGTGATGAACTACCGGTTCCCGATGAACAGCACCGACAAATACCCGCCTTTCACGCTCGCGTCTGCGCCCGACTACCCCGGTGATCTGGTGGTCGACTATCCCGACCGGCTGAAAAATTGGGCGGTGCTGGTGAAGTGGCTGCTGGCGATCCCTCAGGTCCTGCTGTGCTGGTCGATGGAGGCGCCGCTGCAGGTGCTCTGCGTCATCGCCGCGCTGGCGCTGCTGTTCACCGGATCGATCCCGCAGGGCGCATTCGATCTGCTGATGGGCATGGTGCGCTGGCGGTACCGGGTGGCGGTCTACGTGTCGTTGATGCGCGACGAATACCCGCCGTTCCGAATGGATTTGGGTGGCCGATGACTCGCCGGAATGCACTGTTCCCGTATGTCTACCGGTTCGGCCAACCGGTTTTCGACCGGTTGTTCTACCACCGGTATCGACGAGCCGCCCTGAGCAACGCGACCGGGCGGCTGCTGATACTGGGCCTGGGGCCGGGAACCGACCTGAAGTTTCTGCCCGCCGCGGTGACGTCAGTCGTCGCCGTGGAGCCCGAGGCGCCGTTTCGCCGGATGGCGACCAGGCTCGCGGAACGCCGTGGCATTGCGGCCGGCATCGTCGAGGGGACGGGCGAGTCGATTCCCTTCCCGGACAACTCCTTCGACTCGGTACACGTCGGGTTGGTGCTGTGCTCGGTCGACGACGTGGCCGCCACCCTCGGTGAGATCCGGCGGGTGCTGGTCGCCGGGGGCAGGCTCGTGGTCCTCGAGCACGTACGCGGGGAGGGCGCGACGGGCCGGCTCCAGGACCTGATCGCCAAGCCGTGGTCGTGGCTGGCCGGCGGTTGCGAGCCGAACCGGCGAACCCTCGACGCGATCGCCGCGGCGGGGTTCGATACCACCGCGCTGCACAGCCTTCCGCGGACGCCGGTGCCCTTTCCGTGCAAACCCCATTTGCAGGGATTCGCCATCCTCAATCGACGCTGACCGCCTCGATGATGTTGAGGCGCGCCGCACGCCGTGCCGGCGGGACCGAGCCGAGCAGGCTGATCCCCAGCGCGCCGAGCGTGAAGGCAAGCGCCAGTGGGCTCAGCCGGAAGCCGACTTGGAAATTCATGACGTCCCCGCTGACGCGGCTGAACAGCCACTGGTCCACACATCCGAGCGCAAGCCCCAAAACGCCTCCGACGACGCCGATTCCGGCGGCCTCGGCCAGGACCATCCGCAAGGTGAACCGACGGCTGGAGCCCATCGCCCGCAGCACACCGATCTCGCGCCGGCGTTCGATCACCGACAGCGTCAACGTATTGAACAGCGCGACCGCGGCCACCGCCACGACGATGATCCACACCGCGTTGGCGATGAACATGCTCTGATGCAGCGGGGCTTGCAGCCCGGCCAGCGCCGCGGGACCGTCGTACACGTAGTTCGGCGCCGGCACTGCCTCCCGGACGCCGGTCAACAGCCGTTGCCGATTCACGCCGGGGGCCGCGACGACCTGCAGTGTCGTTGCGGCCGGGCGATCGAACCAGGCCCGCATGTGATCCAGGTCGATTCCGACGGTGCCGATGACGGTCGAGAAGAACGGCACCAAGGCCAGCACGGTTGTCTCCCGTGGGCCGTGCGGTGTCTGCAACCGCAGTTGGTCGCCGGCCCGCACGCGCAGGATCGCGCCCAGATTCTGCGTGAGCACCACGCCCCGGCCATCGAGCACCTCGGTGCGCACTGGTCCGTCGAGCGCGCGGAAGAGCGCGTCGTGGCTCCCGGCGGAAAACCCGTCGAGCAGCACGCGGGTACCGCCGACGACAGCGAAGCCGAAGGCGCCCTCGGTCACTCGTGCCACGCCCGGGAGCGCGCCGATCTTGCCGGAAAGGCCTTGTGGCAGAGGGTCGGTGGGGTAACTGTCGGGGGGATTCGCGCTCACCCAGACGTCGGCCCCGGCGACCGGTGAGAAGATGTCCCGGGCCGACCGGATCATGTCGGCGTTCGTGCCGGTGATCACCACGGTGGTGAGCACCCCGATGAGCACGGTCATCACGGTCGCCCACACTCGCCGCGGGGCGCGCTGGATCGTCGCCGCCGCAAGCGCCCCGAACGGTCCGAACATCCGCGCTGTCGCCGCCGCGGCCTTGACGATGGGCGCGGTGAGCGCGAAGCCCAGGGCGATCTCGGCGCCCAGCAAGGCGGCCATCGCGACGAAGCCGTAGCCGCCGCGTTCGCCGCTGACGACCACCGTCGACACCGCGAATACCGCGACCGCACCGACGCCGCACGCGATGCGTAGCCACCGCGGCACGACGTCGGCCGCCGAGGCCCCGACCGGCGCCAGCGCCTCGATCGGCGAAACCTTGTACACCTGCCGCGCCGCCATCGCCGCTGCCGCCATGCTGGTGAACACCGTCACCGCCAGCGCCACCGGAAGCGCATACCCGGGCAACCCATACTCGACGCGGGCCTCGAGCCCTTGCGTCACCGCCGGGGGCAACCGGCCAATCGCGATGTGGCCGGCCACGATTCCCATCCCGGACCCAACGGCCCCGCCGAACAGCCCGAGAATCGCGGCCTCGGCGACCAGGTCGCCGACAATGGCGACGCGCCGGCCACCTATCGCGCGCAACATCGAGATGACCGGCCGTCGCTGCGTGATCGCCATCGTCATCGTGGTGTAGATCAAAAACGCGCCGACCACCAACGCAACCGCCGCGCCCAGCAGGGCCATGTAGTTCATCAGCTTGACACCGTCACCGGCCCGGGCCGCCCGGAAGCTGGGGGTCGCCACGATCGCACGACCGTTCACGACGCCGGTGACCGCGGCGCGAACCGCGCCGACGTCGGCTCCGGGCCTCGTGGTGATCAGTATCGAATCGAGTTGCCCGGTGCGTCCGATGGCGTTCTGCGCCAAGGCAAGTGGCGCAAGCACGTAGTGCCCGCCGTTGAGGTCCGCATAGCGCTTGCCCGCCAGCACGTCGGTGACCGTGACCGAAGCCGAACCCAGTTGGAATGCCTGGCCTTTCGCATAGCCGACGCCGGGTCCGACCTGAACGCCCGACGGCGTCGAGGACAGCGCCTGTACGGGGCGGGAGACCGCGTCCTTCAGGGCGCCGCCCAGAGCGGCGGTGCTCGCATCGGCGCCCAGCAGCAGCACCGGCCCCGACGGCGTGGACGCCGATGTCCGAATCATCGGCGCCGCGGTGGCGACGCCGGGGACCGCGGCCACCTCGGCCAATATCGAATCGGGGAATCCGGCGTCGGTGATGCCCGACACCTCGAGCGCCGCGACACCCGCGATCCCGTCCGAGAGTCGGCTGACCGAACCGGTGATCGACCCGAAGATTCCCAATATCGCCACCAAATACGTTGCCGAGACCGCCATTACGGCGATCGAGGCGAACGTGCGGCGGCGGTGCACGGCAAGCTCCCGCAGGCCGAATACCCGCAGCCTGCTCGCCGTGGCCGTGATCGCGGATCCGGGTCTCACCCGGCGACCGCCATGACGTCGGAACCGACCCGACCGTCCTGCAGGGTGATCACCCGGTCGGTGGCCGCGGCGGCGTCGGAATTGTGGGTCACCATCACCACCAGCCGGCCCGGACCGTCCTCGTGTGCCACCTCGGCCAGCAGCGCCAGGATGGACGCGCCCGTCGTGGAGTCCAGGTTCCCGGTCGGCTCGTCGGCGAGAATCAGCGGCGGGTTCATCATCAATGCGCGGGCCACGGCGACACGCTGCATCTGGCCGCCGGACAGCTCGGCGGGCCGGTGCTCGGTCCGGTCGCCGAGGCCGACCCGGTCCAGCAGCCGGATGGCCTCCGGTTTGGCCCTGCCCAGCCGGACGCCGTCGAGCAGTTGGGGGATCGCCACGTTCTCCCACGCCGACAGCGTCGGCAACAGGTTGAAGAACTGAAAGATGAACCCGACCCGATGATGGCGGAACCGCGATTGTTGTTCGTCGCTCAGGCGCCCGATCTCTTCGCCGTCGAATGCGATCGACCCGGAATCGGGGGAATCCAGCGCCCCGAGCAGGTGCAGCAGGGTGCTTTTACCCGCCCCGGAGGGCCCGACGACCGACACGAACTGCCCGTCGGCGAGCAGCAGGCTGACCTCGTCGAGCGCTCGCACCGTTTGACCGCCGACCCGGTATTCGCGCACCACGTCGCGCAGTTCGATGGTCATCTAGACACCACGATGGCGACCGGCGAACGGTTCACGGACGTGCAATGAACCGACCGGGCGCCTGCCTCGTTTCTTCAGGCATGCCCGGCAGGTACCGGGTGGTCGACCACATCGTCGGGCACCTAGCGGCAAT
>DASTKA010000107.1:0-2846 GCA_035716165.1 Mycobacterium sp.
GGGGCTGAACAAATGGACCACCGAGGATCTCAACGTGCTGGCGACCCTGTTCGTCAACGCCATGATCGTGATCGCCGAGGCCATCGAGGATTCGCAGAGCGCGGAGGCGACCGAGGACATCCGCAGGCTCGCGGTCAAGCAATTGCGCATGATCGCGACCGGCATCGCCGGCTGGCGAAGCACACCTTGACGGATCGGCTGCAGTAAACAGCCGAGCACTGACTTACTCGTCGACGACGTCGTACAGCGACTCGCCGTCCTCGGGGGTGCCGTCGATCTGGCCCCGATGAGCGCGCCGCGGACCGTCATCGACCGGCTCGATGTCATCGGGGACGTCGGGCACCTCCGCAGCCAGTCGGGCGTCGAGGGATTCGCCCTCGCGTTCTTCTCTGGCCGTCATGCCGAACTTGTCTGCCTCGCTCCAGCCCTCAGGCGGGTCGACCACGATGTCGCCGTCGTCGTTGCGCAATTCGTCCGAGTCGGTACCTTCGCTCGCGTTCAACGTGTCGCCCGGGCCGCCCTCTTCGGGGAAGTCCGCGGGATCCACCAGCTCGTCGGCCTGGGGGTTATCGCTCATGCCCAATCGGTTGCCCGCCGCATCGGGGGGTTAAACGCGGGCAGCAGGCCCCTCGGCAAGCTCCTACCGTGGCGCCCGCCACATGGCCCACAGGCTCGGGCCGCCCTCCGGCAGCGGGATCTCGCGGGTAACGCTGAACCCGAAACGCTCGTAGTACGGCACATTTTCGGGGTTGCTCGACTCGAGGTAGGCCGGACAGTACTCGGCGTCGCAGCGGTCGAGCCGCGACCCCATCAGCGCCTGTCCGAAACCTTTGCCACGGACACTAGGGTCGCTGCCAATCACGGCCAGATACCAGTGCGGCTCCTCGGGGTGCACGCTTTTCATCAACTCCTGCACCGCGCGCCCACGCATCGACCGCAACCCGAACACCCTGATGAATGTCGGGGTCATCGCCAGCTGTCCGCCGGAAGTCTCTTGCCACTGGTCGGGTGGATCCCACAGCGCCGCCGCCGCGATATTCGTGTCCACACCGGCCACCTCCACGCCGCCGCGGGCCAGGTGGTGGTGGCGGGTCATCGTCGCGAACAACCGGGACAGGTGCGCGACCCGCTTGTCCTGATCGGGGATCAGCCAGATCATCACCGGGTCGTCGTAAAACGCCCGGGCCAGCGTGCGCGAGAGCTCGCGGACATCGGCTTTGACTGCCGGTCGGACCTGCGGGGTCATCCGCATCAGGCTAGTGCGTGTGAGCCCCGGTGGGACGGGTATGCGGATCCGGTGACCGGCATCTCGCGGCGAGCATTCGGGCGGGTGGCAGCCGGCGCGGGCGTGCTCGGATCCGTCGGCCTGGCCGACGGATGCGCGAAACCGGCTGGCGACCACGGCAAGTCCAGCGGTCCACCGCCGCCGGGCAAGGGCGTGGGCTTCGTGCTCTCCCACGAGCAGTTCCGCACCGACCGGCTTGTGGCACAGGCCCAGGCGGCCGAACAGGCCGGCTTTCAGTACGTGTGGGCCAGCGATCACATTCAACCTTGGCAGGACGACGAAGGTCACGCGATGTTCCCGTGGCTGACGCTGGCCCTGGTCGGTAGCGCCACCAGCCACGTGTCGTTCGGCACCGGGGTGACGTGTCCGACGTACCGCTACCACCCGGCCACGGTGGCCCAGGCCTTCGCCTCTCTAGCGATCCTCAACCCGGGCAGGGTGTTTCTGGGCGTGGGCACCGGCGAGCGGCTCAACGAACAGGCCACCACCAACACCTACGGCAACTACACCGAGCGCCACGATCGGCTGGCGGAGGCGATCGACATGATCCGCCAATTGTGGAGTGGGTCGCGAATCTCCTTCGCCGGGCGCTATTTCCAGACGAATTCGCTGAAGCTTTACGATGTCCCGGCCACGCCCCCGCCGATCTTCGTGGCCGCCGCCGGCCCGAAGAGCGCGAGGCTCGCCGGACAGCGCGGGGACGGCTGGATCACCCAGGCCCACGATGTCACGAACCCAAAACTGTTGGCGGCGTTCGCCGCCGGCGCACACGACGCCAGCCGCGATGCGGGCACGCTGGGCAAGCGCGCCGAACTGTTCGCGGTCGTCGCCGACCACGCCGAGGCGACCCGGGCCGCCACGCTGTGGCGTTTCACGGCCGGGGCGGTGGATCAGCCCGATCCCGTCGAGATCCAGCGCGCGGCCGAGTCCAACCCCCTCGACAAGGTGCTGGCCGGCTGGACCGTCGGAACCGACCCCGCTCCCCACATCGACGCCGTGCAGCGGGTTCTGGACGCCGGCGCCATCCCGTTCCTGCACTTTCCGCAGGATGATCCCGCGGTCGCCATCGAGTTCTACCGCGCCAACGTCTTACCGAAATTGCACTGAATAGACGTCCACGCGCACTTCGAATTGAAGATCGCAGAAGACCGCGGGGGTGACTCCTCGTGGCACATCGTGGAGAATCCGGTTCCATGGAGTCTTTAGACGCGACCTCTCGTCACGAGCTAGCTACCCGCATGGCGGAGCTGGCCCGGGAGATCGCGGCGCCCCGCTCGCTCGGCCGGGTTCTCGCCGACGTGACCACCGCGGCGGTGGAGCTGATACCGGCGGCCGACCTCGCGGGCGTTTTGCTGATAAAAGGCGGCGACGACTTCGAATCGGTCGCGGACACCGACAGCCTGGTGGCGAAACTCGACAAGCTACAGCACGACTTCCATGAGGGCCCCTGCCACGATGCCGCGCTGAAACAGACGATCGTGCGCAGCGATGACCTGCGCGACGAACCCCGCTGGCCTCGATACGCCCCGGCCGCCGTGGAACACGGCGTGCTGAGCAGCCT
>DASTKA010000108.1:0-7093 GCA_035716165.1 Mycobacterium sp.
GGCGCTGCGCGCCCACGACGGCCGCGGCCCGGCCACCATGCTGCTCGACGCCGCCCGCGCCCGTTTCGGCGCGCCGGAGACCTGGTCCGCGCAACTCAACGCTGCCGACGCGCTCGCGTCCTTCGCGCCCGACGTCCTCGGCGCGCGGGACGACGCCGCGGCGGTGGCGATCATCGGCGCCGCCGCCGGGTCGCTCGCGGTGACCGCCCGCGCGGCCGGGGATGGCCCGGTGGCGATGGTCGGCGGACTGGCGGGGGTACAGGCGCTGCGCGAGCGGCTCGACCTCATCCCGGCCGCCGGCGACGCGCTCGACGGCGCTCTGCGGCTAGGGGCGATTCACGAGCCGCACGTGCTCCGCCTGCAGGCCCGCGCCGTCACGCACGGCCTCGATGCCCTCGCCACCGAAGCCGAGCGGCCTGGCCTGGACGACCTCGACGCGCGGCCCATCGGCGAGATCGTCGCGCTGCTCGTCGCCGCAGAGGCCGAAGCGCACGGCGCGGTGGCGGCGGCGATCCCGCGGATCGCGTCCGCAGCCGAGGCGATCGCTGAACGGCTCGAGCGCGGCGGCCGCCTGGTCTACGCCGGCGCCGGGACGCCCGGTCGACTCGGCGTGCTCGACGCGGCCGAGTGCGCGCCGACGTTCGGCACCGACCTGGTTCGCGGCGTGATCGCCGGTGGACGGGCGGCGCTGACCGAGGCTATCGAGGGCGCCGAAGACGCCTTTGAATCAACGGATCTCGCCGACCTGACCGCCGCCGACGCGCTCGTCGGGATCACCGCGTCGGGCCGCACGCCGTACGTGCTCGGGGCACTCGAGCACGCGCGCGCGGCGGGCGCGCTGACCGTCGCGATAGTCAACAACCCGAGCAGCGAGGCGTCTGCCGAAGTGGTGATCGAGCTGTTGACCGGGCCCGAGGTGCTCGCCGGGTCGACGCGGCTCACCGCGGGGACGGCGCAGAAGGTCGTGCTCAATGCGCTTTCGACGAGCGTGATGATCGCGCTCGGCAAGGCCTACGGACCGCGGATGGTCGACGTGCGTGCGACCAATGCGAAGCTGCGCCGCCGCGCGGTGCGGATCGTCCGCGACGCGGCCGGCGTCGACGAGGAGACCGCGACCGCCGCGCTCGCCGCCGCGAACGGTCATGCCAAGACCGCGATCGTCGCCCTCCTCGCCGGCGTCGACGCGAGCGAGGCCGCCATCCGGCTCGACCGGGCACGCGGACGCGTGCGCGACGCGCTGGGTAGGACCGAATGAAGACGTCCCGCGGACCGGCGTCGCGGACGTATCGTGAGGACCGTGTGTGAGCCAGCGTGCGGCCGGCCAGCTCTCGTCAGCCGCCGTCAGCTGCTGGCGCTGGCCGGCAGCGCCGGGGCGGCGTCCCTCGTCGGCGGCTGCGCGAGTGCGACGCGAATGGAACCGGTAATCAATGCACGCCTGACCGCCACGACTTCGGCGCTGATGCTCTGCCGGGACGCCTGGGGCGCGCGACCGGCTCGCTCCGGAGGGAACCGCCACACCATCACCCGAATGACGCTCCACCACGAGGCCGTCGTCCTCGGCGAAAATCGCAATGCCCCGGGCCATCTCCGACAGGATCAGCGATACCACCAGGACGAGCACGGATGGATAGACATCGCCTATCACGTCGGCGTCGACCGCAATGGCAACATCTACGAACTGCGGAGCACCGAGATCGCGGGCGACACCGCGACGGACTACGACACGACGGGCCATTTTCTGGTCCTCTGCGAAGGCGACTTCGATCAAGAGGCCGTGCCGGAGGCCCAGCTCCAGGGCGCAGCTCGCGCGTTCGCGTGGGCCGCCCAGACCTTTCACGTTTCGAGTAACACGCTGGCGGGCCATCGGGACCTGGCCCAGACCTCTTGCCCGGGTAAAAACCTGTACGCCCACCTTTCCTCGGGCGACCTCAAGCGGCGCATTGACGACCTCCTCGGCGCGGGCGGAGTGGACCTCCAGCGCTTCTGCGGTCCTGACGCGGCCGCACGGGTCGCGTCGATCGAGGCCGGCAACTGAGCAGCGCTTCCCGCAGGCGCTCGTCGGCGCAACAGGCCGGGATCCGAAACGCCGGGACCCCAGTTGACGAAGAAATGTTTGTAGTCCTGTAACAGCGGGCATTTTGTTGAACACGCGTAAAGGGGTCAGCATGTCGGTCACACATCTCAGCGGTTTCGCCAATGCCTGTCAGGACGCCGTGCGGGCCGTCCTTCATGCCTTTACCACGCAAGGGGAGGAACGCCGAGGGCATCTCGAAGACGCCAAATCGGCGGTCGACACGGCGTTACGCGATGCCCATAGCGGTGAGGAATGGTATCTGGCCGAGCACCTGCGTCAGGGCATCAAGGATGTGGAGACCCGGCTGCGCGACGCGTCCTAGTTGCCGGCTCACCCCGCCCACACATCCTCGACGTAGTGGTCGGATTGGATGAGACCGTTCAGCCAATCGCGGGCCTGACCGTCGTCAGCGCCCGTGCGTGCCCGATAAATGTCGAGGAAGGACCCGCGCACCGCCGGCGCCATCCGCGCGCCATCGCCGCATACGTAAACGTGGGTGTCCTTGGCCGGGTCGCCCAACAGGTCCCATACCTCGTCGGCGTCCGCGGCGATCCGGTCCTGCACGTAGCGAACCCCGTTTTGCGGCGCGCGGGAGAAGGCCGGGCGCATCTGCACGATGCCGATCGCTTCGGCCTGCTCGAACCGGTCCCGGAAGATGTAATCGACCTCCGGGTCGCGCACGCCGAAGAAGCACAGCGCGGGCTCCACCGGCGCTCCGGCCTCTTGGGCGGCCAGTCGGTCACCCAGGAAACCGAGGAAGGGCGCGACCCCGGTACCGGCGCTGACCAGGATCACGTTCTTGGCCGGATCGGCACCGGCCCGGAACGCCTGACGCGCCGGGTCCACCCGCGCCCGAATCATCTGTCCCGGCTGGACCGTCGCGAGGTAGTTGGACGCGACACCTTTGAACGAACCGCGACCGGAACGGGCCGGCGCATCCAGCACACTGACGACCAGTCCCACCGTGCGGGGTGACCGCATCGATGACGATGCGATCGAATAGTGCCTCGGCACCATGGGATCCAGCAGTTCGAGAAGTTCGGCACCGGTGAGATCGCAGGCCGGGTATTCGTCGAGGCACTCCAGCACGCTGAGCGGGCAGCCGTCAGGGTCCTCAGCCAGTTCGGTGAGCCGTTGGCGCTCGGCAGGATTAGTGTTGGCCGCCGCAAGGCTGCGTAATTGACTGCTGGTCACCGGTTTCCGCAATTCGACGAAGTGCGTCAGCAGTTCTCGTGCGCTGACCTCGCGGTCCAGCGCGATCAGCCGCCGAGAGCTGCGCCGGGGGTTGATCGCCAGCCTCAGTCCGGGGTCGATGCCGAGCTGCGCCAAAACCGCGTCGACGACCTCGGGCGGGTTGTCGGCCATCACCGTGAGGTGGTCGCCCGTCTGGTAGTCGACGCCGTCCGGAAGGTCCACGCGGACATTGGTTTTGGCTTGACCCAGCCCGGGGCTGACCAGTTGGGTGCTCTCGACGACGGTCATCGGGATCACCGACGACCGTGCGTCCATCGCCGCCGTCACCGGCCCGACGATCTGGCGCAACTCGTAAAGCGGTTCGGAAGCATCCGTGACCGGTGCGGCGTCGGGGTCGCCGAAGCGTTCGGCCAACGACGACCACAGCGCGCCGGCGAACTCCTCGATCGCACCGACCATGTCCCCCGAGGTGTCGGCCGCGGCCAGCGGGACCAATCGGTTGACTCGCAGCTCGCCGAGGCGCTCATCGATGCGCTGTGGAATGGCCTGGTACGTTTCCGCCCAGTTGTGGTCGCCCACGCCGAGAACCGCGACGTTGGGTGTCGGATCCAGCGTGGTGTTCGCGTCGAGCAGCCAGGTGAGGAAGGCGCGCGCGTCGTCGGTCGGCTGTCCGTTGTAAGAGGACGCGATGACCACGATGGTCTCGGCTTCAGGGAAACCGCCAACGGCGTCATCGAGGGGCGCGACCGTCGCCGTGCAGCCCAGAGCCGTTGCATCGTCGGCGAATTGGCGGGCCAGGGCGCGGCAGGTGCCGAGGTTAGAGCCGTGGAAGATGGCCAGCCTTGTGCCGGCTGTGATCGCCGTTGCGGGACTGCGGGTTTCCTTCTGCGCGGCTTCGGGCTGGGCACCAAGTGTGCGGGTGTTGCGGTCCTGCGGTGTGCGCCGCAGCAGATCGAGCCGGAATCCGACCGGCCGGCGACTGATCGAGGTTTCCCATTGCGGCACATAGTGGTAGGCGTCGACGAGACGGTAACGATGCACGATCCGGGCCACTGCCATGGCCGCCTCGTGCAGCGCGAACTGCCGGCCGATGCAGGATCGTGCCCCGGTTCCGAAGGGTTTGAACAACGCGGCCGGCCGGGAAGCCGAGCGTTCGGGAGCGAAGCGGTCGGGGTCGAAGAGTTCGACATTGTCGCCCCACTGCGGCTGGCGGTGCAACGCTCCGGTGAGCACCGTGACCGCCTCGCCGCGCTTGATCGGATACTGGCCGCCGATGACGGTGTCTTCCAAGGCCATTCGATCGAAGTTCAGCACCGGCGGGGATAGTCGCAGGGTTTCCTCGATGACCTGCCGCAGATAGGTCAGCTTGCCGATGTCGTCGTAGCCGGGCAGGTAGTCGTCTTCGGTTCCGAACACCGTGTCCACCTCGGCCTGCACCCGATGCAGCACCGTCGGATCGCTGACGATGTTGTACAGCGTGTTGGGCATCAGCTCCGACGTGGTGAGCTGCCCCGCGATCAGGAAGGTCATGATCTGGTTGCGGATGTTCTCCATTTCCACCACAGGTTTGCCGTCCGGATCCTGTTGCAGCATCAGCGCCAACAGGTCCTCGAACTCACTCTCGCCTGACCGATGCTCGGCTATCAACCCGTCGATGAACGTGTGCAAGGTGGCCAATTCTTCGTTGAACGCCGCCGTCGGCACTCCAGATCCCAACTCCCCCATGGCCCTTGTGAAGCTCTGCGGGATCGGAGCCAGCCCGGGACACTCGAAAGAGTCGAAGCGCGAACCGAATCCGGCGAGCGCCACGGTGTCCATGGCCAGCTTCTGCAAGTCGTTCGACACATCCACCGGCTCGACTCCGGCTCTGGCGTCCCACCGCTCGATCATGGTGCAGTTGATGTCCAGCATCGCCGAGTGGTAGGCGCGCAGACCCGCGTAGCTGAAGCCGGGCAGCAACACATCGTGGGCTCGCTGCCAGTTCGGCTCGCCGTGGTAGGCCGTGAACAAGCCGTCACCGGCCAACGGCCTGACTCGATCAAGGGTTGCCGTGAGGTTCTTGGCGAAGCGGTTCTCGTCGCAAAGCTCGGTAACGAGCTCCAGCGAGCACGCGTAGAGCTTCCTGATGCCCCCGTTGAAGTCCGAGTAGAACAGCGGGCCGTACAGTTCACCGAGTAAGTCCACGGCCAACGCGCGGGGGCGGCCCACCAGTTGCTCCGGGCCGGGCAAGAGCCCCTCGGCCGAGGGGACACCGGGAAGATCCGGCGGCGGCGATGCACGGAACTCGGTCATGCGGGCAGCATAGGTTCGACACGACGGCCGCGTCGGGAATCCGCCGACGTCAACCTCGCCGCGACGCGGGTTAGTGTGTTTGGTCGGCCCCAGCTACAAGCCGATAGAAAAGTTGAGCAATTCATGACCACAGCAGAAGCGTCGGCGCTCGAATCGCGGGTCGGCCACTACTACCAGATGGACGGCACCTACCTGGTCGGCCGCGAGAAGTTGCGCGAGTACGCCCGCGCGGTGCAGGACTATCACCCGGCGCATTGGGACGTCGCCGCCGCCGAGGAGCTGGGCTATCCGGACCTTGTTGCGCCGCTGACCTTCACGTCGACTCCGGGCATGACCTGCAATCGCCACATGTTCGAACAGGTTGTCGTCGGCTACGACACCTACATGCAGACCGAAGAGTTGTTCGAGCAGCACCGCCCGATCGTGGCGGGTGACGAGCTGCACATCGACGTCGAACTGACGTCGGTGCGCAGGATCGCCGGCCGAGACTTGATCACCGTGACCAACACCTTCACCGACGCGGCCGGCGAGCGGGTACACACCCTGCACACCACCGTCGTGGGAGTCACGGCCGAGGATGTCGATCCGGCGATCAAGTTGGCCGTGCCGAACATCATGATGCATGACGTGGACATCAGCGCAGTCGGTGAAGCCGATCACGCGTATGAGAAGACGGTGCGCCCCGCGGGCGAGATTCGGATCGCCGAGCAAGGTAGCACCCGCACGCCGGGGACGCCCTCCTTCGACGACGTGCAGGTGGGCGACGAACTGCCGGTGCGTCACGCACGACTGTCGCGCGGGGACCTGGTGAACTACTCCGGCGTGGCCGGCGACGCCAACCCGATCCACTGGGACGAGGAGATCGCCAAGCTGGCCGGGCTGCCGGACGTGATCGCCCACGGAATGCTCACCATGGGGCTGGGTGCCGGATTCGCCTCCACCTGGACAGGCGACCCGGGTGCGGTCACCCGCTACGCGGTACGGCTCTCGGCGCCGGCGATCGTCTCGGCCAAGGAAGGCTGCAATATCGAGTTCAGCGGCAAGATCAAGTCACTGGACCCGGCAACACGCAGCGGTGTCGTCCTCGTCGGGGCGAAGTCCGCTGGCCGAAAGATCTTCGGCTTGGCGTCGCTGAACGTCCGCTTCCGCTGACGCGTCTTGGTCAACTGCCGGGTCGACGAAGGCCGGAGGCGACAGGCATGAGAACACTGCATAGACCCAGACGATGCCGGCGGACCTGTCAGCTTGCGCAGCGCCCACGCCAGCGGAATCGTGATCAGCAGCGTCAGCGCATATAGTCCCGGCAATGAGCCGGTGAACAACGGCCAGCGCAACAGGACACCCAGCACCAATGCCATGACGAGCACGTGTAACAAGAAAATCTCGTAGGAGATCTCGCCCAGCGACACCATGGGTCTGCTCCGCAGCCAGCGCTCGAACCACCCACGGCCACCCAGCACCACAGGCGCCACCACCAGCGTGGCGATGATCCCGTACAAAAAATTCTTGGTCAGCGGCTCCCACAGCCGAAGA
>DASTKA010000109.1:0-4144 GCA_035716165.1 Mycobacterium sp.
CTGCCGCACAGGTTCGACCCATATGCGAAGTAGAGATGCCGGCGACTCGGCATTCAGCCGGTCACCGTCAGCCAGATGAGCACCACGTTAAGCAGACTAATCAATACGCCGATGGCCCAGCCGACAACGGTCGTGATGCGGTGATTGGTGTCGCCGCCCATCAGCTCGCGATCGCTGGTCAGCTTGATCAGAGGCAGCACCGCAAAGGGTATTCCGAACGACAACACCACCTGGGAAAGCACCAACGCGCGCGTCGGATCGAACCCGACCGCCAGGATCACCAGGGCGGGCACCAGGGTGATAACCCGGCGCACCACCATGGGAATCGACCGGTGCAACAACCCCTGCATGATCATGGCGCCGGCATAAGCGCCCACCGACGACGACGCCAGGCCCGACGCCAGCAACCCGACCGCGAACAGCACCGCGATGGTCACGCCGAGGGTGTTGTGAATCGCGGAATAGGCACCCTCGATAGAGGCGCTCACGTCACGGTGCTGCAGATTGATCGCAGCGATGAGAAGCATCACCGCGTTCACCGTTCCGGCCACCGTCATCGCGAGCACGACATCCCAGCGGGTGACGCGCAGCAGCAGGTGCCGCTGGGGCCCTTCGTCGGGATGTCCGTGCCGGTCCAGGACCAGCCCCGAATGCATATACACCGCATGCGGCATGACGGTGGCCCCCAGGATGGCGGCCGCCAACAGCACGCTTTCCGTGCCGCGGAACCGGGGCAGCAGCCCGCCGAGCATCTCCTCCGGCGGCGCCGTCTTGACGAAGAAACTCGCCGCGAACCCGATCGCGATGACCAGCAGCAGGCCGGTGATGACCCGCTCGAAGATGATTTGTCCGCGCCGGTCCTGAATCCCCAGCAGCAGCAAGGCCACCAGACCGGTGATCAGGCCGCCCGCCAACAGCGGCAAGTTGAACAGGATGTGCAAGGCGATGGCCCCGCCCACGACCTCGGCCGCGTCGGTGGCGATGGCCACGAGTTCGGCCTGGGCCCAGTAGACCAGTCGCGCCGGGCGGCCCATCCGCTTGCCGATCATCGCGGGCAGGGAGCGTCCGGTGACCAGCCCCAGCTTCGCGGACATGTACTGCACCAGGCCCGCCAGCACGTTGGCCGCCACGATGACCCACAACAGCAGATAGCCGAACTGCGAGCCGGCGCTGACGTTGGCGGCGACGTTTCCCGGGTCGACGTAGGCGATCGCGGCGACGAACGCGGGCCCCAGCAAGTACCAGTTGCCCTTCAGCGAGACCTGGGTGCGCTGCCCCAACGTGCCGACCTCGATTCAGTTCACCGAATAATAAAGTGAGGTTAATCGAACATCTCGGCGCGGCCCGCAGCGGCTAGGGCGTTTTCAGCGATTCCAGCGTCACTGCGGAAGGTAGAGCCCCTTGCCTGTGACCAGCGGCAGGTCCAGGGTCGTCACGATGCCAGGCGCGGCGGCCACCACCGCGGGGATCGCGTTGACGACGCGCATCGCGGTCGCCACCAGGCCGGCGTGGTTGTGGTCTCCCTTGCGGCTGCTCAGGCAGACGTCCATGGCGTAGGACGGTTCGCCGGTGATCTCGACGCGGTAGGAGCCGCCCTCTTGGGCGGGCTGTGGCCAGTCGGGGCACAAGTCCTCGCGTAGCCGGGTGACGTGTTCGAGGACGACGACGGGGTCGCCGTTGACCTTGCCGAACACCTCAAAGCGCAGCGCCGCGGCGGTGCCCTTGGCGATATGACCCGAGGCGATGTCGAAGTCCTCGGGGGCGGGTACGCGGACGTAGTCCTGGGTGACCTCGTCAAGCGAAATGCCCAGTCCCGCAGCGATTTGGCGGATCACCGACCCCCACGCCAGGCTGAGCACGCCGGGCTGCAACAGCATGGGAAGCTCATCCAGCGGCTTGCCGAAGCCCATCACGTCGAACATGACCGCGGCGCTGTCATACGTGGCGTAGTCGACGATCTCCATGCATCGAATCTGCTGAATGCTCTGGCAGGTCCCCGCCAGCGCAAGTGGCAACAGATCGTTGGCGAAGCCGGGATCGATGCCGTTGACGTAGAGGCTCGAATTGCCCTCGCGCGCTGCATCTTCCAGAGGCTGGATGAGCTCTTCGGGGATGACCTGCCATGGATACTGCAAGAAGACCGGGCCGCTGCCGACGACGTTGATTCCGGCGGCCAGGACGCGTCGGTAATCTTCGAGCGCCTCGGGCAACCGGTTGTCGGCCAGCGCGTTGTACACGGCGCATTGCGGTCCGGTGGCCAGCACCGCGTCCAGGTCGGTGCTGGCGAGCACACCTGTCGATTCCTCAAGTCCCGCAAGCTCTGCCGCGTCCTTGCCGGCCTTGGCCTCGGACGACACCCAAACGCCTTTCAGGTCGAACTCCGGATTGGTGATGAGCGCCCGCAGAGCGTGGACACCGACGTTGCCGGTGCCCAATTGAACGACGGGGATGGGCATGATGTGCTCCTCAGCGGTCGGGTGTCACAGATCCGGGACGGGGATGTCGAGATTGGGATATGTGAGGCCGCCGTCGACCTCGAGCGTCTTACCGGTCAGGAAGCTGCCGGCGGGGGAGGCCAAATAGACTGCGGCGGCGGCAATGTCGACGGGATCGCCGAGGCGGCGCATCGGTGTGGCCTTCTCCATCGGTGCCCGCAGCTCGTCGTTGGAGGCGACCACGTCCAGCGCGGAAGTCAGGATGGATCCCGGGGCGATGGCGTTGACCCGAATACGCGGGCACAGGTCCAGGGCGGTCAGCCGGGTGTAGTGCGACAGCGCCGCCTTGGCGGTGCCGTAGGCGGCGAAACCACGCCCGGCCAGCCGGCCCATGGTCGAGGTGATGTTGATGATGCTGCCACCGTCGGAGTGCTCCAGCATCAGCGGCACGGCCGCCAGCGTGAGCGCGTGGGCCGTGGCGACGTTGAAGGTGAAGGCGTCTCTGAGATCCTTCGTCGAGGTGGTCAACAGCGTGTTGGGCATCGTCCCGCCGACGTTGTTGACGACGATGTCTAGTTTTCCGAACGCCTCGACGGCCTGACCGGCGAGCTCCGCGGTGGACTCGGGATGCGCCAGGTCGGCGGCCACGACATGCGCGCGACGCCCGGCGGCACGGACCTGTTCGGCGACGGCTTCTAGTTGGGATTCCGTGCGAGAGGCGATCAGAACATCAGCGCCCGCCTCGGCGAAGGCCAGCGCGATGGCCGCCCCGAGGCCGCGGCCCGCACCGGTGATGACGGCGACTTTGTCGTCGAGACGGAACCTGTCAAGGATCATGGCGGCCTCTCTTCGTTTCGGTGTCAGCCGACACGGTAGCAAGCCGCCGCCGTCTCGATCGGGCATTTCTGGAACAGGTTCTACTTTTGCATACGGGTGAGTGAAACGGGGCTGGCCCGGTTCGTCGCAGCGTTCGGTGGGCCAGCCCCGGCGAGGCGTTGAATCAGATGGCCCGTTTGGATGTGGGGTCTCGGTGAATTCGCCGGTATTCATGTGGATTTCGGTGACTCGGCTTCACTTCGGACGGAGGCATTTGGTTCGATTTTCTTTGCTGTCACATTGTGCGGAGTCGGCATCGAGTTCGGCTCCCGCCCACCTCGCCGCCGGTCCTCATTGCGTTCAGCGGCGAGCGTCCAACAGTTTGCTCAGAGTTAACCTTGTTACTGTTAGCTTCGTGGCTGCGAGACGGGCCGGTCGGGGCGCAGCATTACTGACCGGCGGCGATGCTGTTTCATCCCCCACCGGTAAGGAAGCGAATTGAAACTCAACCGATTTGGCGCAGTGCTGAGTGTCCTGAGTGCCGGTGCGCTGGCGCTGGCCGGATGCGGAAGCGATAACAACGCGAGCGGCGCGAACGCAACCAGCGGATCCTCATCGGGCAAAGTGAGCTGTGGCGGGGCGAAAACCCTCAAGGCCAGCGGTTCGACGGCTCAGGCCAACGCGATGACCCGCTTCGTCAACGCCTTCGAGCAGGCCTGCCCCGGACAGACGCTGAACTACACCGCCAACGGATCGGGCGCGGGAATCAGCGAATTCAAAGGCAAGCAAACCGATTTCGGTGGTTCGGATTCGCCGCTGGCGCCGAGCGAATCCGCCGCGGCGCAACAGCGTTGCGGTTCACCGGCGCTGAATCTGCCGGTCGTTTTCGGCCC
>DASTKA010000110.1:0-3194 GCA_035716165.1 Mycobacterium sp.
GGCATAGCGCTCCTTGAAATCCGGCCATTCGCCCTCGTATCCGGTGGCTATCTCGTTGAGCGACTCGCCGGTGCCGACGCCGAGGAAGATGCGATCCGGATACAGGCATCCCATCGTGGCGAACGCCTGCGCGATGACGGCAGGGTTGTACCGGAAGGTCGGGGTGAGCACCGAGGTGCCCAGCACCAGCCTCTTGGTCCGCTCGCCGACGGCGGTCATCCAGGCCAGCGAGAACGGCGCGTGTCCGCCCTCGTGGCGCCACGGCTGGAAGTGGTCACTGACGGTGGCGCTGTCCATGCCGTGCCCTTCGGCGGCGACAGCAAGTTCGACGAGCTCGCGCGGTGCAAATTGTTCAGCGGACGCTTTGTATCCGAGTTTCAGTTCAGCCACTCGTTCTTTCTACTCCTCTGTTGACTGTCGCGACCCGCCGCGCCCGGCTCCTACACTCGCGGGCATGGGATCGGCGCCAACTCTCGTTCAAGTGACCGACACGGTGTACCTCGCGCAGGGCGAGGCCGTTAACTGGACGCTGGTCGTCGACGGCACCGGCGTGCTGCTGATCGACGCCGGATATCCCGGCGACCGCGAGGACGTGCTGTCGTCGCTGCGGGAGCTGAGCTATGGACCCGGCGACGTCCGCGCCGTCCTGCTCACGCACGCCCACATCGACCACCTGGGCTCGGCGATCTGGCTCGCCAAGGAGTACGGCACCGCCGTGTACTGCCACGCCGAGGAAGTGGGCCACGCCAAGCGGGAGTACCTGGAACAGGCGTCGGTTTTCGATGTCGCCCTGCGCATTTGGCGGCCACGCTGGGCGCGCTGGGGGCTGCACGTGCTGCGCAGCGGCGGCCTGATTCGCGACGGCATCCCGTCCACCCGGCCCCTGACCGCCGAGGTGGCCGCCGGACTGCCGGGTCATCCCAGCGCCGTGTTCACCCCCGGGCACACCAGCGGGCACTGCTCGTACGTGGTGGACGGGGTGCTGGTCAGCGGCGACGCGCTGATCACCGGGCACCCACTGCTGCGCCGTGGTGGGCCGCAGCTGCTGCCCGCGGTGTTCAGCCACAGCCAGCAAGACTCGCTGCGCAGCCTGGACGCGCTGGCCCTGCTGGACACCGAGGTCTTGTTGCCCGGGCACGGCGACGTGTGGCGCGGCCACATCCGCGAAGCGACCGCGCGGGCCATCTCGTTGGCCGTGTGACTCTTCAAAACCGTTGTGCCGGGGGGTAAGTCAAGCCAGCCACTTCTCGAATGCGATCGGAAGAAACGGGCCCCAGTCGGGCAGCGGATCCGGCGGCACCCGCGTATATCCCGTTGCGTCGTAGAGCGCCTCGGCCTCGGGCTGCCGGTTGCCGGTGATCAAGTAGAGCCGCCGATACCCCCGCGCCAGGGCTTCGGCCTCCAGCGCCGCCAGCAGCGCCCTGGCGTAGCCGCGGCGCCGATGCGCGCCGTCGGTCCAAATCCGCTTGAGTTCGGCGGTGTTCGCGTCATAGCGGCGAAACGCCCCGCCGGTCACCGGCACGCCGTCCACCACGCCGATCAGCAAGCCGCCATCCGGTGGGGCCAACTCGGCCTCGGGCACGGGCAGCCAGGTCAGGTGGGTGCTCGGCGTGCCGCCGTAACGCTGCGCATACTCGACGGCCAGTTCGGCCAGCAGCGGTTGTGCCAGCGGGTCATCGTGAGTGGCCGACACGAACCGCAGTCGGCCGTGCGGCGGGCTTGATTCCGGCATCACAGGAGCTCAAACGCGTGTCGCGGTGACGTATTCCGGGATGAACTCCGCGTCGCCGGGTCCGGTCCGTCGTCGCCTGCCCAGCCCCAACGCACCCAGCAGTTCGGCGCAGGTCCGCCCGGACGGTTCCCAGCCATTGGACGCCAAATACTCTGGCACATAATGGTATTCGCCAGGATAGGTCAGGCTGGCCAGATCGACGTCCAGACCGCGTTGCCGCCACCCGTCGACGAAAGCGCGCTCGGCCCCGAGCTGCAGCGGGTTCCAGGTGGGCATGTGATCGGCGGTGAACCGGCTACCCGGAGCGCTCGAGGCGGTGATGCCGTCCAGCAATCGATTCTGCTCGGCGGGCGGCAGATACCCGACAAGCAGCTGCTCGGCGACCCAGACCGTGGGCTGGGCGGCGTCGAAGCCGACCCGGCGCAGCGCCGCCGGCCAATCCTGGCCCAGCTCAATGCCGATCGCACAGCGGTGGGTGGTCAATTCGGCGTCCAGCCCGCGCAGCACCTCGGCTTTGAAGTCGAGCACCCGGGGCTCGTCGATCTCGTACACCGTGGTCCCCCGCGGCCACCACAGCCGGTACGGCCGAGTGTCCAGACCCGACGCCAGGATCACCACCTGCCGGATTCCCGCCCGGCCGGCGCCGGCCAGGAATTCGTCCACGAACCGCGTATGCGCCGCCAGCGCATCCATCAGCGCGGTCATCGCCGGGTCGTCGCCCTCGTCTTCCGCGAACACCCGATCCTCGATCGCCCGGGTGAGGTAGTCGATCCCGACGTCGCACAGCAGCGGCTCGGCGAACGGATCGTTCAGCAGGCCCTTGTTGGTTGCCACCGCCCGCGCGGCCGCACCGAATGTCGCGGTCACCGGCACGTCGGCCGTCTGCACCATGGTCGCCTCAGACGCCGGTGCGACGCCGCAGGGTCAGCCCGGCGGCCACCCGCCAGCCCAGCAACAGCAGCGCGGTGACGGTCGTCGCGACCACCACGAAACTTGCCGCCACGCCCGCGGAGGTCGCCTTGCGCAGCAGCATGCCGATCACCACGGTGGACAGCCACACGACGACCCCGGTGGGCGCGACCGCGGTCGGCCGCCGCCACCCGCGGGACACCAGCCACCCGACGACGGTGCCGGTGAGGAACGGCCACGCCGTCACCGCGATGCCGGTGACATCGAGACCTTCGTCGTGGCTGCGGCGCCCCACGGCGCAGAACACCAGCACACCGACGACATCCACCGCGAGCCAGGCCGGCCGCTGGAGCCTAAGCATGCAGGCAGACTACCGGGACGCTCCCCGACGATGGCAGGCTGATCACATGAGCACTCAGACACCACCCGCCTTCGACCGCGACGATCCGCTCGGCCTCGACGCGTCGCTGTCCAGCGATGAGCTTGCGGTGCGCGACACCGTGCGGGAATTCTGCGCCGAGCATGTTCTCCCGCACGTCGCGGAGTGGTTCGA
>DASTKA010000111.1:0-3978 GCA_035716165.1 Mycobacterium sp.
CTATCAGTATGGGGGGATGACTCAATCTCAACAAAGCCCCGTTGCCATCGTCACCGGCGCCTCGCGCGGTTTCGGCAGGGCGGTGACGGCCGCCCTGCTCGACCGCGGGTGGGTCGTCGTCGGCGATGCCCGACGCGCCGACGACCTGAAAACCACTGCTATAGAACTAGATTCGGACCGATTGATCGCACTGCCCGGTGACGTGACCGACGCGTCGCATCGTGACGCGCTGGTCGCCGCCGCGAGCGAGGCCGGGGCCCTTCGCCTGCTGGTGAACAACGCCAGCCGGCTGGGGCCCAGCCCGCAACCGGCGCTCGCCGACTACCCGCCCGGCGAGTTGTGGGCGGTGTACCAGACGAACCTGTTCGCGCCGCTGGCACTGATCCAGGACACGTTGCCGACGCTGGCCGAAAACGCCGGGGTGGTCGTCAACCTGACCTCCGATGCCGCCGTCGAGCCGTATGCCGGATGGGGCGGGTATGGCTCGTCGAAGGCCGCGCTCGACCAATTGTCGGCCGTCCTGGCGGCCGAGGCGCCGACGGTAGCGGTGTACGCCTTCGACCCGGGCGACATGCGCACCGAAATGCACCAGGCCGCCTTCCCGGGTGAAGACATCTCCGACCGAGCCGAGCCGGAGTCCGTCGTGCCGGCGCTGCTGCGCCTCCTGGACACCCGGCCCCCCGCGGGCCGCTACCGGGCCGCCGAACTGTCGTTATCCGGAGCGCCGCGATGACCCTCACGGCTCCGCGCACCCGCTTCCACCGCGCACCGGGCTCCGACGCCATCGAGCCGCCCGAGGCGCACGGCATCGCCCGCGACGCCGTCAAGCTGCTGGTCGCCCGACCCGACGGCGTCAGCCACGCCCGCTTCGCCGACCTCGGTGATCACCTGCGACCGGGCGATCTGCTGGTGGTGAACAACTCCGCCACCCTGCCCGCCGCGGTGGACGGCCGCCGCGCGGGGCAACCGATCGCCGTGCACTTCTCGACGGCGCTCGGCGAGAAGGCCTGGGTGGTGGAACTGCGGCCCGCAGGGCACGCGGAGGGACACCTTCGCGACGTCCGGTCCGGCGAACGCGTCGACCTGCCGGGCGGCGCGGCCCTGGTCATCGGGTCGTCCTACCCGGAGCCCGGGGTCGAGGGCGCACGGTTGTGGGGCGCGCGGGTGATCCTCGAGGGTGACATCGGGCCGTATCTGGCCCGGCGCGGGCGGCCGATCCGGTATTCCTATGTGCCGCGCGAATGGCCGTTGCGTTATTACCAGACCGTGTTCGCCCGGCACGCCGGCAGCGCCGAAATGCCCAGCGCGGCAAGGCCGTTCAGCGCCGACCTGGTCACGTCCCTGGTATCGGCCGGGATCGCGATCGCCCCGATCACGCTGCACGCGGGGGTGTCGTCGGCCGAAGCGGGCGAGCCTCCGGCCCCCGAGCGGTTCGAGGTGCCGGCGGCCACCGCACGCATGGTCAACTCGGCGCGCGCGGCCGGCGGCAGGGTGATCGCTGTGGGCACCACGGTGGCGCGCGCCCTGGAGTCGGCCGCGAGCGCCGGCGGTGTGGTAGGGCCGGCCGTCGGCTGGACCGCCCTGGTGCTCGCCCCCGACCGGCCGTGCCGGGTGGTCAACGGTTTGATCACCGGGTGGCACGATGTCGGTGCCTCACACCTGTTGCTGCTGGAGGCCGTCGCGGGCCCGGATCTGGTCGCGATGGCCTACCGCCAGGCCGTCGAACACGGCTACCTGTGGCATGAATTCGGTGACAGCGCGCTGCTGCTGCCCGCGCCGGTGACCACTTGACAACCGTCAAGTTTGGCGGCGGTACAGTCTGCGCATGCAGATCCGCCCGCATATCGGCGCCGACAAACCTGCTGTCATCCTGTACCCCTCCGGAACGGTCGTCACCTTCGACGACCTGGAAGCGCGAGCCAATCGGCTGGCGCACTACTTCCGGCAGGCCGGCCTGGTCGAGGGCGACGCCGTGGCGATCCTGATGGAGAACAACGAGCACATCCACGCGGTGATGTGGGCGGCGCGCCGCAGCGGTTTGTACTACGTGCCCATCAACACCCACCTGACCGCGGCCGAGGCGGCCTACATCATCGACAACAGCAGCGCGAAGGCCATCATCGGCTCGGGGGCGCTGCGCGACACGAGTACCGGCCTGGCAGAGCACCTACCCGGTGGGCTACCCGAGTTGCTGCTGATCGCCGACGGCGATCTGCCGGGTTGGGAGCGTTACCCGGAATGCGTTGCCGGTCAACCCGATACCCCGATCGACGACGAGATCGAGGGCGACCTGCTGCAGTACTCGTCGGGCACCACGGGGCGGCCCAAGGGCATCAAACGCGAATTGCCGCATGTGCCACCGGCGGAGGCGCCCGGCATGATGTCGGCGCTGGTCGGTTTCTGGATGACGCCCGAGTCGGTCTACCTCAGCCCGGCGCCGCTGTACCACACGGCGCCATCGGTGTGGTCGATGAGCGCGCAGGCCGGCGGCATCACCACGGTGGTCATGGAGAAGTTCGATGCCGAAGGCTGCCTGGACGCCATCCAGCGGCATCGGGTCACCCACGGCCAGTTCGTCCCGGCGATGTTCACCCGCATGCTGAAACTGCCTGAGCGAGTGCGTCATTCGTACGACCTGGCCAGCCTGCAGCGGGTGATGCACGCGGCGGCTCCGTGCCCGGTGGAGATCAAGAAGCAGATGATCGACTGGTGGGGGCCGATCATCGACGAGTACTACGCGTCCTCGGAAGCGCACGGTTCGACGCTGATCACCGCCGAAGAATGGCTGGCACATCCGGGTTCGGTCGGCAGGCCCATGGGCGGCGCCGTGCACATTCTCGATGAGCACGGCAACGAGTTGCCGCCCGGCCAGGCCGGTGAGATCTACTTCGAGGGCGGCTATTCGTTCGAGTACCTCAACGATCCGACGAAGACCGCCTCGTCGCGCGACAAGCACGGCTGGGCCACCGTCGGAGACATCGGCTACCTCGACGACGAGGGTTACCTGTACCTGACCGACCGGCGGCACCACATGATCATCTCCGGCGGGGTCAACATCTACCCGCAGGAGGCCGAGAACCTTCTGATCACCCACCCGAAGGTGCTGGACGCCGCGGTGTTCGGGGTGCCCGACGACGAGATGGGCCAGCGCGTCGTGGCGGCCGTGCAGACCGTCGACGCGGCCGATGCGACCGACGCATTCGCCGAGGAGTTGACCGCGTGGCTGCGAGACCGCCTGGCGCATTACAAATGCCCGCGGTCGATCGCATTCGAAGCGCAGCTGCCGCGCACCGACACCGGCAAGCTCTACAAGAATGGGTTGATCGAGAAGTACTCGGTGTGACCCATGCTCCGGGTGATCGACCTGTCGCGCGCGCCGCAGGACGGCCCGGGGTTGCCGCCCGGGGTGATCGTCGCCGTCGGCTCGGCCGCCGATATCGCTGCGGCCGGATCCTGGCTTGACGCAGCGACTTTCACCCTGACCGAGGATTCCTGCGCCGACCGGCGGGTGGTCACCGTCGAGTCGGTGCCCGCGACCGTGGAGCTGCTCACGGAACGCTGTCAACGGTGGCCGCACGCCAGCGCAATCTGTGACGACGTGTTGCGCGCGGTGGATCCGCTGGGCCCGACGCTGACCGGGGTGATGACCGAGTCGTTGGCCTACTCGACGCTGCAGGCCGGCCCGGAGTTCGCGCGGTGGTTACGCGAGCGCGGACCGGCGCGCATGCCCGAAATCGCCGACCCGGTCCGGGCGACCCGCGACGGCGACGTCGTGCGCATCGCGTTCAACCGTCCGCAGCGCCACAACGCGTTCTCCACCGATGCTCGTGCGGCGCTGTTGGATGCGCTGTCGGTCGCGCACCTGGATCCGTCGGTCACCGGCATCGTGTTGAGCGGCAACGGTCCGTCCTTCTGCAGCGGCGGGGACCTCGCGGAGTTCGGCACTTTCGCCGACCCGGCGAGCGCACATTTGGCCCG
>DASTKA010000112.1:0-7007 GCA_035716165.1 Mycobacterium sp.
CGCCAAGCCGCGTCCGCTTTTCCGGTGACACCGAGACCAGCTCGTCGACCACGGTCAGCACGTCACCTTCGACGATGGGTTGCGGAAACTCGACCTCGTTGGCCGCGTTGACGAATGTGGTACCGGGCAGCGGCACCCGCAAGGCGATCAACGAAGCGGGGCTCCTACCTCCGGGCTGCCACGGCGGCGCGATCAGCCAGCCCATCAATAGCGCAGGCGGCGCCAGCAGCCCTCCCCAATGCGGCCGGGCGAATTCGGGATCCCAATACGAGCGGTTGGCGTCGCGGACCATCGCGGCGAACAACTGGATGCGTGCAGCGCTGACCGCCGTTCCCGCAATGCGGGGTTCGCTTTTCGCGCCGACCATCCGCCGCGCATCGTCATAGCTGCCGAAGGCCAGCCGCTGACTGAGGTCCTGATCCACGTATCGGGGCCGCTCACATGACGAGGGGGTGGCGACTCGGGACCGAATCCCACTGCAACGTACGCGACGCGAAGTACCAGCCGCCCCGCTCATAGACCAGTGTGTCGCGGAAGATCCCCGTGGCCCGCAGCGTGGTGTCGCCATACATGGCGGCGAAAAGCACTGCGACACAATGCTGAGTCGCGTTGACCCCGTCGACACGGATCTCGTGATCGACGGTGACCAGTCGCTGGCCGTCGCCGCCGTCGAAGGCCGAACGCAGGTCGCTGAACAGCTCGCCTTCGCGGGTGTAGCTGGCGCCGGAATGACGGAACGTGGCGACCCAGCGGTCGCGGTCGCCGTCGGAGTAGGCCCGGTTGTGCCGGGCATTCAGATCCAGGATGGCAGCGCGTCCGGTGGCGGCCTGCAGCATTTGCTGTTCCTGATAAGTCATGGTCATCGCTTTCCAGCCTCTCTCGGAAATGACTGCCAACAACGGGCTGACGGAACACTAAGGCAACTTGTCGACTATTACGTGACATTAATGGAACTCAACGGCGAACGATATACCCCCTACTTTCGCGATCCCACGCTCCCGGATTGACGCCCCGCTCGCGCAATATGTCCTTCCGAATCCGGCCGATGACGTTCTTCGGGAGCTCAGTCACGATCTCCACGAACCGTGGCACGCAGAAGTACGGCATGCGCGCGGCGCAGAAGTCGAGCAGCTCCGCGAAATCCAGTGTGGCGTCGGGCCGCAACGTGACGAACACCAGGACATCGTCCTCGCCGAGCTCGCTGGGCACGCCGACGGCGGCCGCCTCCGCCACGGCGGGATGGCTCATGACAACGGTCTCCACTTCGACCGAAGAGATGTTTTCACCGCGGCGGCGCAACGCATCCTTCATGCGGTCCACATATGTCAGGTTGTGATCGTGATCGAGGCGCCCGAGGTCGCCGGTGCGAAACCATTCCGGGTGCGGTTTTATTTGCGAATCCGCGCCCACGTAGCCTTCGCTCATCACGTGCGGATATTTGGGCCGACAGGCGATCTCCCCCACGGCGCCGGCGGGCAGTGGATTCCCGTCTGCGTCGAGTATTCGCACCTCGAAATCGGGATTCGGCCGCCCCGAGGTTCCGGGAACCCCGCTGTCGCGGACCGCCTTGACCGCGACGGGAAACGCCTCGGTGAGCCCGTACATGGTGACGATGCGGCAGCCGTAACGCTTTTCGATGTCGTGGTAGGACTTCGCGTCGATCGGCGCAGCGGAGATGAACCGCAGCGGCAGCCGTGCGTCGCGCGGATCCGCCGGCAGATTCTGCAGCATCGAGACCATCGCCCCGGCGCCGGCGAACCCGATGGCGCCGCGGGCGCGGATGTCGTTCCACACCTCGCCGGGGTGAAAGGCGCCGGCCAGCACCGTCGTTGCGCCCATCAGCATGGGCGCCAGAATGCTGGGCGCCGCGCTGAGGTGAAACAGCGGCATGGCCGTCCACAGCACCTCGCCCTCGCGCAATTCCCAGGCCGACGAGACGGTCGCGGCCACCGTGAACAGGTAATGCCATGTCGTGGCGACCGCTTTGGACGGGCCGGTGGTGCCTGAGGTGTAGAACAGGCACGCGAGGTCGCTCGCCCGCCCGGGGTCGCCGACCGGTGCGCCGTCGGTGTGCTGACTCAGCGTCGCGGCCAGTGAATCGTCTTGCACCACAATGTTCGTCAGGGTGTCCACCGCGCCGGCGACCTCGGCCGCGCGGGGGCGGCGTTCGGCGTCGGTCAGCAGCACCTTGGCCTGCGACAGCCGAAGGGCATGCAGGAGGAAGTCGCCCTTGTTCGCGGCATTGATCGCCGCGCTCACCGCCCCGATCCGCGCGGCGCCGAGCCAGAAGTAGACCCACTCCGGGCACGTGCCGGTGAACAACGCGACGCGGTCACCCCGTCCGACACCCAAGTCGGTCAACATGTTTGCCGCCGCGCAGGACCGCTGACGCATCTGCTCGAAGGTCACGTCGACACCGGCGATCGACATCATCACCCGGTCGGGGTACTGCTGCGCGCGGCGATCCAGCACGGCAGGCACGGTGAAACGGTCCACACCGAAATTCCCGGGCTGCGCGGGCCCGTTGCGGTCAGCGCACATCAGAGGGTTTGGCCGCGGTCAAGCGTTGGCGGCCGCCGGGTCGGGCGCGCCGTCGGCGCTGTAGCCGAAGTCGGAGGGTGACGGTTCTTCGCCCGGGTAGAAGCGGTGCGCCCAACGGCGAAGGGCCGCGTAGTCGTGTGCCTCTTCGGGGGCCAGATTCGGCTTCTCCAGGTACTTCATGTTCTCCCAGGTGAAGAAGTCCTGCTTGATGACCTCTTGCTGAAGGGCGAGGAAGCGGGCGGCGCGTCCGGTGGGAACGTCACCGCTGTCGCCCGGTTCACGCACGGAGGCCTGCGTGTAGAAGTAATCGGTGTAGTCCTCGTCGACCGGCGTCTGGCCGGTGACCTGCACGGTGGCCACCAGCTCGCTGGGAAAGCGCACCACGCCCAGGCCCAACGAGTAGTTGTCGTAGATGATCTTGGCGTCGACCGGACCATTCGGGGTCAGCCACGTCTGGGCCCGACCCCCGCCGAAATGGGCGTTGACGGTGGCGTGCAGGTGATATCCGGCCACCTCGAAAGATGCGGTGGTGGCCGGATTGGCCGCCTTGTGCACGTACTGCACGTGGTAGGGGTCGGCCGCGTTTTCGATGATCATCTGCGGATGCACCTTGACCCGGTTGAGCATCTGGGTGTGGGGGTGCAGGGGGTAGTACTCGTTGGTTTCCAGCTCGGGCAGCACAGGCGGCTGCCAGTACGGCGCCCGGCCGTGCCGCTCGTGCCAGGCGAGGATGAAGCCGTACCACTCCGTGCTCGGATAGGTCCGGATGCGGACGTTGTTCTTGCAGCCGATCTTGCTGTACGGAATCAGCGCGTTGGTTCCATCCCCGCGCCATTGCCAACCATGCCAGGGGCAGACGATGTTCTCGCCTTCCACGGTGCCCCCGACGCCCAGGTTGGCGCCGAGGTGCTGGCAGTAGGCCTCCATGACGTGGACCTGGCCCGACTCTGTGCGGAAGAGCACCAACTCCTCACCGAAGTAGTGGGCGCGCCTGACCTGGCCGGGAGCCAGATCGGTCCCGAAGGCGACGATGAACCAGCCCGTCGGGAAACGGTAGGTCGACAGCGCGATGCCGGCCTGCCCGAACTCCCGCTCTGAGGGGTCTGATTCTGGAATCGTATTCGTCACGAGAACTCCGTTTCCCACGCGGCCGGGCGCAATTGGGCCGCTCTTACCTCACCGCGTTTCGACGACTAAGGTCTATTTTTACTATTTTAGACATTGAACGTCAACGCGGCACCGGCCGGTCGTCGCGGGGCGCCTGAGCCGATGGGGGTTCGCATGACGGCCGCTGCAGTGGACCTTTCCGATTTCGCTTTGTGGCGTAACGGTTTTCCCGACGAGCTGTTCGCCGAGCTGCGGCGCACCAGCCCACTTTTCCGCCACGACCTGACACCGGGTGTCGCCGACACGGTCCATCGTCAATTCTGGGTAGCCACCAAACACCGGCACGCGGTCCGCCTGCACCGCGACACCGAGTCGTTCACCGCGGCCGACGGCCCCCTCATCCAGCCGGTCGCGATGTTCTCGTCGTTCCCGACGATCATCACGTTGGACCCGCCGGACCTGAACAAGCGCCGCAAACTGATCTCCAACGCCTTCAACCCGCGCGCGATCGCCAAGCTGGAGAACGGCATCCGGGCGCGCGCGGCGCAGATGATCGACGGCCTGCTCGCACGCGGTGGTGGGGACTGGATCGAGGACGTCGCCGACGCGTTACCGATGTCGGTGATCGGCGACATCATCGGCATCCCGGAAGAGGACCGGCCGCGAATATTCGACATCTTCGACCGCATATTGAAGGCGCTGGCGCCGGAGGCCGGCCCGAGCGGGCAGGTGGAACTCGAGCTGTTCGGCTCGGTCTTCGAATACGCGATGGAGCTCACCGCCGACAAGCGGCGCGATCCCACCGACGACATCTGGAGCACGCTGGCCTCCGCGGTGATCACCGGCGACGACGGCGAGCAGTTCAGCCTGCCCGAAAACGAACTCGAGTTCTTCTTCTTCGTGCTGGCATTCGCCGGCAGCGACACCACCAAGAACGCTCTGGCCATCGGGCTGCAGGCCTTCGTCGCCAACCCCGGGCAGATGGAACGGTATCGCGAGCGGGAAGACCTGCGGGCCGGCGCTGTCGAGGAGGTGTTGCGCTGGGCGTCGCCGGTGGCGTACTGGACGCGCACCGCAAAGGTGGACGTCGAGATGGACGGCCAGCGCATCGCCAAGGGCGAACGCGTGGTGTCGACGCTGCGTTCGGCCAACCGCGACGAGGAGGTCTTCGAGTCCCCGTTCAGCTTCGACATCGGCCGGCAGCCCAACCCCCACGTGGCGTTCGGAGGTGGCGGACCGCACCACTGCCTGGGCGCGATGCTGGCCCGGGCCGAACTGCGCGCGGTCCTCGACGAATTGTTCCTGCGCTGCGATGACATCGAGATCGGTCCGGCGAAGGTGGCGCATCCGAACCTTGCCACCAACATGTCGATCTACGACGAGATGGCGATCTCGCTGCGCGAGCGGCGCTAGGCACTTACCGGCATGTCGCCGAGCCTGTAAATCTGCAGACAAAGCACGACGGAACGCCCGCCAAAATACAGACTCGGCGATTAAGTCAGTCCTGCAAACGCAGCGCGGCCTTCGGACATTGATCCACCGCCGCTCGCACGTCGATTTCCAGGCGCGGCGGCACCGGGCCGTCCGCGATCTGCACGACGTCCTCGTCGCCCAACTCGAACACTTCCGGCGCAAGCGATTCGCAGAAGCCGTTGGCCTCACACAGGTTCTCGTCGACCGTTACGCGCATCAGATGCCCTCCACTTCTCTAGAGGCCCTTGGGTCGGGTCCCGATCACCCCGCCGGCCGCGAGGCGTGTCAGTTCTTCGTCGGTCAGCCCGCACCGATCGCGCAGGATCTCTTCATTGTGCTCGCCCAGCTTCGGCGGCGGCCTGAGCAGCCACGAGTCCTGACCGGCAAGCCGAGCGAACGGCGGGCAGGGATACAGGCCGAGTCCGGTACTCCCATGGTGCAACGCCTCGAAGAAGCCGCGCTCCCGCAGTTGCGGGTTGTCGGTGACCAGCGACGGCGACACCACCGGCGCAGCGGGAATTCCCGCGCCGGCCAACAGCTCCACCGTCGAATCGCGCGACTGCCCGACGAACCAATCCGCCAGCCGGCCGTCGATGTCGTCGGCTCGACTGTGCCGCCCGGCGATGGTGGACAGTTCCTCGTCCTCACACCACGCCGGTCGATCCATCAACTCCACCAGCGCCTGCCATTGCGCGTCGTCTCCGACCGTGATCGCGATCCAGTCGTCCGATCCCGCGCACCGGTAGATGTTCTGGATCGCCGCGCTGTGGCCGCGGTTGCCACGACGGCTCAGCGTCACCCCGAACACCTGGGCCTCGATCGCCTGGATCGCGGTGGCATTGAGCACGGTTTCAAGCATCGGCAGCTCGACCAGTTGGCCCGTCCCGGTGCGTTCGGCAAAGTTCAGCGCGGCCAGTACGGCGAACGCGGCGTGCACACCGGCCAACGGATCGCAGGCCCCGCGCGGTGTCACCGGGGGCGCCTCCGGCAGGCCTGTCACCCAGGCCAAACCGGCGATCTGCTCCATGGTGGGCGCGAACCCGACGCGTTCCCGCCATGGCCCCTCGACGCCGAAGGCGGGCATCCGGGCGAACACCAGTTTCGGGTTGACCTTGCGCAGTACGTCGTCGGTGAGGCCGAATTGCTCCATCACCCGCGGCGAGAAGTTCTCGATCACGACATCGGCGCCCGCAACCAGCTCGGTGAACAGACCGCGACCCCGCTCGGATCCCAAATCCAGTGTGACCGAACGCTTGTTGGTGTTCATCGCGTGGAACACCCAGCCGTACTCCCACCAGTCGTCCACGTCGGTGCGCATCCCGCCCGAATACCGGATGCCGTCGGGGCGCTGGATCGACTCGATCTTGACGACGTCGGCGCCGAAGGCGGCCAGCAGATGGGTTGCGGCGGGGCCGGCCCAAAACGCGGTCAGGTCGACGATGCGAACCCCGGACAGCGGTAGCCCGTCCAGCGCGGGTTCGATTTCGGGTTCTACACGGCGCCAAGGGGATTCGTCGTCAGCCGCGCCGAGAGCGGGCGTGTCGCCCGGAGCAGCGGGCGCACACGCCGACATCAGCCAGGGCGGCCGGGGCTGATCGAACCCGGCGGGGTTCGGGACGAAGACCCCTCGCTCGCGGACGTACTCCAGCTCCCGAATGGTGGACCCGTTCCCCAGCGCCGCAATGGGCAGCCGGAACAGCTGCCCGAGCTCCACGATTTCGGCGACGGTCCGTTCGGCCAGCCAGGGACGAATCTGTTCGCGGATCAGGTCGCGGTATTGCCACCGGCCGATCTGAAACCGCAGCTGTTCGATCTCCTCCAGTTGCGGACATTCGACCATCGCGACGAAGTCGAGCCACTGCTGACCGGTGACCATGGTGATGCCG
>DASTKA010000113.1:0-2334 GCA_035716165.1 Mycobacterium sp.
CAGTGGCACAGCGCGACATAGTCACGGTCGGCCGCCAGGTGATCCGCGACCGCATCCTCGTACCGCGCCAACCGCGGCGCCTCATCGACCAAGCGGGCCAGGAATTCCGGCGAGCCAACGCCGTCGGGCACCAGCCCCGGATGCGTCCCGATGAACTCGGCCAACTGGTTGACCCGTCGTTCCAGTTTTGCCATCGACAGCGGTGTCCGCTCTCCCACGGTCGCGGCCTGCACATCCAGCGGAAAACGCGCCGTCTGGGCCGGCGGCAGCCGACCCGACCGGTGCGTACCGGCAAGCCGTGCCAGCGTGGTCAGCAGCGCGCGGTAATGTTTTAGCGGGTCGGGCATCTCGTAGTCCAGGCACTTGTGGTACTGGCGCTCGATTCCATTGACCCCGAAGCCGATTCGTTCGGTGATCAGAATTCCGGTGCCGGTTCGGCGATGGTAGTCGGCGAACAGCGGGCTGGGCACCGCGATGGGGAATCCGGGCGTTCGTGCCAGCGTGGCGAACCGGACCTCGGCCTGCATCTGAGTCTTGCCGCGGTCGCGCACCGGATTGTCGAAATCGCGGGAGAACTTGACGAACAGTTCGGTGGGTAAACACGTTGCGGGACAGTCGTATTCGATCGACAGCACGACCTTGCGTCCCGTGCTGCCGCCGCTGATCTCCCGGAAGTCGCCGACCCGCGCGACGCTGTTCGACCCGAGCACACCGGAGGCCCGAAACGCGTTGGTCAAAAACACCGCTCCGCCGCCGCGCAATCCCGCCGGGTCGGCCGGGAACGGCAGTCCGTGATGATCGCCGATCACCCAGTCCGAAGTCACGCCGCTACCAGGTCTGCTCGGCCGAGCGCACCAACATGTGATTGACCGCCACCCGGCGGTCACGCGTCACCATGAACAACACGGCATCCGCGATGTCGTCGGGCCGCAACATGACCATGCCGGCCGTCTGCCGTTCGAACGCCTCGCGTGACGTTTCGGCGAGGTGGCTGAAGATCTCGGTGTCGACCGTTCCGGGGCCCACCACCCCGACCCGCACCCGCTTGCCGAGCACCTCTTGGCGAAGGCCCTCGCTGAAGGCGTTGACCCCGAACTTGGTCAGTGAATACACCGCGGTGTTCGGCCGCGCCACCCAGCCGGCGGTGGAACTGATGGTGACCAGGTCGGCCACCCCGCGCGGTGAGTCGGCGGCCGCCTCGATCAGGTGGGGCAGCGCGGCGCGGGTGGCGTACAGGACACCCTGCACGTTGACGGACACCATCTGGTCCCAGTCCCGCAGGGGCGCCTCGGTCGCGGGCGCCGATTGCATCAGGCCGGCGTTGTTCACCAGGATGTCGAGGCGCCCCAGCTCGGCGACGGTGCGCTGCACGGCCGCAGCCACCTGTTCGGCATCGGTGACGTCGGCGGCCACCACCAGCGCTGTGCCACCGGCGGATTCGATCTGGGCTTTCAGCTCCGCCAACCGGTCCGCCCGGCGCGCGAGCAGAGCCACCGCGGCTCCCTCGGCCGCCAGCGCTTGCGCCGTCGCCGCGCCGATGCCGCTGCTGGCGCCGGTGACCAGGGCCGCGGTGCGCGCCAGTGTCGTCATGTTCCGCCCATCGGTTGCCTGCCGAGTATCTCGTGTAGAACGTAGTCGGTGTCCTCGCCCAGGTCCGGCGCCCCGCGCTCGATTCGGGCGGGGCAACGGGCCATCCGCCAGGACGGTCCCAGCACCGGTCGCTGGCCTTCGCGGTGATCGGTGACGAAGCGGTACAGCTCGCGGTCCCACAGCCGTTGATCGGCAATCACATCCAGCGCGGTGGCGCTCTTGGCGGCCGGCACTCCAGCCGTGCGCAGGCACTGCGCGAGCCGCTCTGCGTCCCGGCCTCCGGTGAGCCGCGCGAGGTCCGCGTCGAGCGCTTCGGCGTGCCGGCGGCGCGCCTCGCCGGTGGCGTAGCGGGGTTCGTCGGCCAGCGTTGCGGCGCCGAGCGCCTCGCACAAGCGGTGCCATTCGGCGTCATTCGAGACGGCCACCGTGATCCACGCGCCCTCGGCGCACGGATAGCAGCCGTGCGGGCACATGTCCGGGTGGGCATTGCCGCTGGGGCCCAGGGGTCGTCCGGTCAGCGATTGCTCCAGCAGGCAGTCACCGATCATCGCGGAGAGGGTCTCCACGGCCGAGACGTCGACGAATTGGCCGGCGCCGGTGAGCTCACGATGCAGCAGCGCCACCACGGCGGCATATGCCGCCGCCGCACCGACCGTCGAGTCGCCGTAGCGCATGCTGGTCCCCAGGGGCGGCCCGCCGGGGTATCCGACCAGCGAGGCCGGGCCGGCCAGCGCGGCAAAGCAT
>DASTKA010000114.1:0-2489 GCA_035716165.1 Mycobacterium sp.
CTACCTGCTCACCGCCGCCGGCCTCTCGCCGCTGCCCTGAACATCCGAGACCGAAAGGAAGACAGCGATGAACACACCGCCGATCGTGTCGGCCCAGGAATGGGCGAGCGCGCACCAGCAACTGTTGGCAGAAGAGAAGAAACTCACCCGGGCCCATGACGCGCTCGCGGCCATGCGGCGCCGGATGCCCTGGACGCCCGTGAGCTCCGCGTACGAATTCGAGGGGCCCGAGGGCAGGGTCGACCTGCTGCGGCTGTTCCAGGGCAGGCGTCAACTCGTGGTCTACCGCGCCTTCTACGGGCCCGATGTCGACGGCTGGCCCGACCACGCGTGCCGGGGTTGCTCGATGATGGCCGATCACGTCGGCAACCTGGCTCACCTGAACGCACGCGACACCACGCTGGTGTTCGTATCGCGTGCACCGCAGGCCGACATCGAACGCCTGAAGAAACGCATGGACTGGAAAATGCCCTGGTACACCATCACCGATGGCTTTGACACCGACTTCGGCGTCGACGAATGGCACGGCACCAACGCCTTCATCCACGACGGCGACCGGGTGTTCCGCACTTACTTCATCAACAATCGCGGCGACGAGGCGCTGGGTACCACGTGGAGTTTCCTCGACATGACCGCACTCGGGCGCCAGGAGAACTGGGAGGATTCGCCCGAGGGCTATCCCCAGACCGCTCCCTACGAGTGGTGGGACTGGCACGACGCCTACGGCGAGCACCGGCCGTCACGGTGGTTCGGTGAGCCCGACCCGAACGATCCCCACGACATCCGGCCGCCGCGCGGCGACTAAGCGGCACAGCGGGTCTGACATTTCGGACCGGCTATGGGGGGAGCGGCAAAAGCCGAAAAACATGAATGCGCGGTAGCCGTCGACCGGCTACTCGCGCAATATTCGGGAGGCGAGAATTCGTTACAGAATTCGGTGGTTCGCCCTGCCCACCTGGTAACCGGTCGGGAAAGACTTCTCGATGACCTGCAGCTGGTGATCCACCCTGGACTCCAGTTCGAGCACCACGCAGCTATCGCTGAAGGATTTCGATTCGAGAACTATGTACCGCTGACCACAATCGGTGATCGGGTCGCCCGAGTGCAATTTCTCGACCGGCACCGACTCCGGAGTTGCATCTTCCTCCATTCATGACACGTTAGGTCAATTCCGCAAACGAGGGAATAGACCATTACGTCGCGCCGGCGCCCCGCTGCTTGAAGAACACGCTGACGTGAGCGATCAAACCCTCATCGTCCTGCTCGAACAGGATGCATTCGGGCCAGGTGGTCGCCACGCTGTCGATCTCGAACGTCTCGGACAACTCGGCATACGAAACCCTCGAGTTCACGTGCGAGACCCGCCGCACGTCCAACCGGTGGCCCTGCAGGTTGGTGCATACCTTGCGCAGGTAGGCGACATAGTGCGCCTTGCCCTCGATGACGTCGCAGAACGGACCCTCGCGGGTCAGGCCTTCCTCAGAGATGGTGTCGGCCAGTCCGTCCCAGTCGTGCGCGGCCAGGCATTCCAGGTAGCGCTCGACCACTTGACCTTGGGCGCCCATGTTTTCTCCGCTCGTTCGTGAATCCACGGTAAGCGAGGCATCGTCGCCGGGCTAGATTCGGTTGCCCGACTCCTCCTCCCGCCGCTGCGCGGCTTGGTCGCAAGGCTAGGTTCCTTTCATGAGCTGGTGGACCGTCCACGCCGAACGGACGTTGTCCGAGCACGTGCCCGCGCCGCCCGACGCCGTCCGCGATTTCTACGTCGACCTGGACAACATCAAGCTCGTGCACCCGCTGATCGTGTCCGTGGAAACGCTGTCCCGCGGTGAAACTCCGGAGGGCTACCAGCAGACCTACCGCGTGGTCGACCGAATTCCGCTGGGGCCGTTGACTATACGGACCAGCTATCAGGCCCGGCTGCGCGGCAGGGTGAGTTTCGAGGCGGTAGACGGCGGCACCCAGAACACCGAGCGGATCGGCATCACCGCCCCGCGGCCGCTGGCCGCCGTGACCATCCGCGAAGGGGTCAAGGCGCACGTCAAAATGCTGGCCGGCATTCGCAGTCACTTCGAATCAGGGAGGACGCAATGAAGTGTCGTGCCGCTGTGCTCGACGGCGTCGGCAGGGACTGGGAGATTCGCGACGTCACCCTCGATCCACCCCGCGCCGGTGAAGTACTGGTACGCATGGCGGTTGCCGGAATCTGCCACTCCGACGACCACCTGTTCACCGGCGATGTGGTCCCGACGGCCGAGGCGCTCGCCGCCAGCGGCCAGCCGGCACCGGACTGGTTCCCGCTGCTTGGCGGTCACGAAGGTGCCGGTGTCGTCGAAGAAGTCGGGCCCGGCGTGACGTCGGTGCGGCCGGGGGACCACGTGGCGCTGTCGTTCATTCCGGCATGCGGCAGTTGCCGCTTCTGCGTGAACGGGCAGAGCTACATCTGCGACATCGGCGCGAGCCTGTTCGTCCGGGAGATGCCCACCGAC
>DASTKA010000115.1:0-3639 GCA_035716165.1 Mycobacterium sp.
GAGCCCGGGCACGTGCTCGCCTCGGCGATCGCGGTCAGCGGGGCGCTGGACGCCGAAGCCCTGTGCTGGGATGTCGGCGAGGTCGTCGAACTGCGCGGCCGCCGGGCACCCACCCAGCTGGCGCGCCCCGTGCATTTGGCAGAAACGACCGAGTCCCCGCCCCCTCGGGCTCGGACCCAAGAGATGTCCGGTGAAACCATCGGCCCGGGCTACTGAGCCGGGCTAGCTGCGCTTGGCGGCCTTCTTGGCCGCAGTCTTCTTGGCCGGAGCCTTCCGTCCGGCCTTCTTGGCGGGACGCTTCGCCGGACCGCGTGCCCGGCGGCCGCGCAGTTCGACGACCTCGCCGACATCCCAGCACAGGGCTTCGGCGTCCAGCGCCCCGCTGACCGCGATCGCCGAGGCGAGCACGTGCCCGGGCTCGAGCTTGGCCAGCTCGGTCAGCCGGGCGGCCTCGTTGACCGGGTCGCCGATCACCGTGTACTCGAAGCGGGCCTGCGCGCCGATGTGACCGGCGATGGCCCGCCCGGAGGACACCCCGATGCCGAACTCCGCCGAACCGATCACCGGCAGCAGCGCGTCGTGCAACTCCCGGGCCGCGGCCAGCGCTCCGCCGGGTGAGTCGGGATGTTCGATCGGCGCGCCGAAGATGGCCAGCGCGGCGTCACCCTGGAACTTGTTGACGAAACCTCCATGCTTGCCAACGGTTTCCACCACGACGCGGAAGAACTCGTTGAGCAGGTGGACCACCTCGGCGGGTGGCCGGGTCGAGGCCAGCTGGGTGGAGCCGACCAGGTCCACGAACAGCACCGCGACGTCGCGCTCCTGGCCACCCAACTCGGTGCCGCGCTCCAGCGCCCGCCGGGCCACGTCCTCGCCGACGTAGCGGCCGAACAGGTCGCGCAGTCGCTGCCGCTCGGACAGGTCCCGGACCATGTCGTTGAAGCCCGCCTGCAGCAGGCCCAGCTCGCTGGCGTCGTAGATCTGCATGTGCGCGTTGTAGTTTCCGCGCTGCACCTCCGAGAGCGCCCAGCGCAGCTGGCGCAGCGGGTCGGCGATCGACATGGCCACCAGCAGTGTGCTGACCAACCCGATGCCCAGCGCAGCCACCGCCAGCAACAGGATTGGGGTGAACAGCTTCTCCGGCGTGGCGTGCAGCAGCGAGATCTTGTCGGCCACCACCGCCAGCACGATCGCCAGCACCGGCACGGCGGTGGACAGCGTCCAGGTCAGGATCTGCCGCAGGATGACGCCCGGCGCCTTGACGTTCTCGGGCACGCCGCTGCGCAAGGCGGCCACCGCCACCGGCCGCAGCACCCGCTCGGACTGCAGGTAGCCGATGATCGAGGTGGCCGCGGCGCCGAGCCCGGTGGCCACCGCCACCACGGGTGCGGCGTATCGGGCCACCGACCAGCTGGCGATGATGAACACCACGCTGCCGATGGCCCAGGCCACGATGCTGATCAGGGTGCGGTAGAACGGCATTCGCAGCGCCCGGCTGCGGGCCAGTTCGGTGGCGGCGGGGTCGGCCTCGGCGAGCATGTTGTCGCGGCGCTGCCATCGGAACACCGGCAGCAACAGCCGCAGAGTCAGGGCCAAACCGGTGAGGAACACGACGACCAGTGCGGTGGCGAAAATCGCCACGTTCAAGACCGGCAGGTCCTGCAACTGGATGCGGTCCTCGGGCGGCAGCGCGTAGCGCAGGAAGCCGAGCACGAACAGGGCGCCGATGATGTCGGCCTGCAGCATGCTGAGCGAGAAGAGCGGCCACGGAGTACGCATCACCCAGCGGACGAATGCGCTGATCCGCCCCGGTAGTGCAGCCGCCGTTGTCACCAACCCACCGTATCGGTCGCCGGTGACCCTTCGGAAACTTAATACCGATCTCGGCACGTCGTCCGGGGTGCCGAGATGACGTCGGAGATAACGGAATGGTCGCGGTATGGTGGCCGTTCGGTATCTGTCGGCGTCGCCACTACTGTTACCGATGATGTCCGGGGTGTTTACGCGGCTGGTAGGCCAGGACGCGGTGACGGCCGAGCTGCTGGCCGCCGCGCGCGCGGCCCGTGGTGACTCAGCCCACAGTGGGGCCGGTGCCGGGACTATGACACATGCGTGGCTGATCACCGGTCCGCCGGGTTCCGGGCGCTCGGTGGCGGCGTTGTGCTTCGCGGCCGCGCTGCAGTGCACGTCCGACGGGGAGCCGGGCTGCGGGCGCTGCCACGCGTGCACCACGACCATGGCGGGCACCCACGCCGACGTGCGGCGGGTGATCCCCGAAGGCCTTTCCATCGGCGTCGACGACATGCGCGCGATCGTGCAGATCGCCTCGCGGCGCCCGGCCACCGGGCACTGGCAAATCGTGGTGATCGAGGATGCCGATCGGCTGACGGAGGGCGCCGCCAACGCCCTGCTGAAGGTGGTCGAGGAACCGCCGCCGTCGACGGTGTTCCTGTTGTGCGCGCCGTCGGTGGATCCCGAGGACATCGCGATCACGCTGCGGTCGCGGTGTCGGCACGTCGCGCTGGTGACGCCGCCGACCGAGGCCATCGCGCGCGTGCTGGTCGACAGCGACGGCCTTACCCCCGAGACGGCGAACTGGGCGGCGTCGGTCAGCGGCGGTCACGTGGGCCGGGCGCGACGGCTGGCCACCGATCCCGAGGCCAGGGCGCGCCGGGAGCGGTCGCTGACGCTGGTGCGTGACGCCGCGACCCCGTCTCGGGCCTACGCCGCCGCCGAAGAGCTGGTGGCCGCCGCCGAAGCCGAGGCCGTCGTGCTGACCGCGGACCGCGCCGAGGCCGAGACCGAAGAGTTGCGCACGGCGCTGGGCGCCGGCGGCACCGGCAAGGGCACCGCGGGTGCGATGCGTGGCGCGGCCGGGGCGATGAAGGACCTTGAGCGACGGCAGAAGTCGCGTCAGACCCGGGCCTCGCGTGATGCGCTGGACCGCGCGCTGATCGACCTGGCGACCTATTTCCGCGACGCGCTGATGGCCTCCGCGGACGCCGGGGCGGTGCGGGCCAACCACCCCGACATGGCCGAGCGGGTCGCCGCGCTGGCCGCCCACGCAACGCCCGCGCGGTTGCTGCGCTGCATCGAAGCGGTGCTCGAATGCCGCGAGGCGCTGGCGATCAACGTCAAGCCGAAGTTCGCCGTCGACGCGATGGTCGCGACCATCGGCCAGGAACTTGGGTGACCAGCCGGCCTGCCGTAGACTCGTGCCGCCCGGCAGGGCACGCCGCCTTAGCTCAGTCGGTAGAGCGATTCACTCGTAATGAATAGGTCGGGGGTTCGATTCCCCCAGGCGGCTCCGCGTGCGATGTCTCATGCGTTCGTGCAGAGCCGAATGTTCAGCTGCCCATAAGCTGCTTTTTCCCCGCACTTTCTATTCTTCCTAGTCCCGGCGGCTTTCGACGCGCACACTTGCGGGATCAATGCCCCGAGAAAGGAAGCGCACCAAGATGCACTCACCTCGCTGGCTGGCCAAGCTGGCCGTTCCCGTCATGGCCGGCGCGGCCGTGCTTTCCAGCGCTTCGATTGCCAATGCGGATCCCGCCGACGACGCCTATCTTGCTCATTTGCGCGCCATGGGCTTCAGTTGGCCGCCGGATCACGACGATGCGCTCACCGGGATGGGCCGGC
>DASTKA010000116.1:0-2298 GCA_035716165.1 Mycobacterium sp.
GGAGAACGTCCCCGAGATCTGGCGGCGGCTGGCCGAGGTCGGGCTGCAGACCGCCGAAGCGTGCGGTGACTGCCCCCGTGTGATCCTTGGCTCACCGCTGGCCGGGGAGTCGCTCGACGAGGTGCTCGACCCGACCTGGGCGATCGACGAGATCGCGCGCCGCTACATCGGTCAGCCGGACTTCGCCGACCTGCCGCGCAAGTACAAGACCGCGATCTCGGGTCTGCAGGATGTGGTGCACGAGGTCAACGACATCGCTTTTGTCGGCGTCAACCACCCCGAGCACGGCCCGGGGCTGGACCTATGGGTGGGTGGCGGCCTGTCGACCAACCCGATGCTGGCCCAGCGGGTCGGCGCCTGGGTGCCACTCGAAGAGGTGCCCGAGGTGTGGCACGCGGTGACCTCGATCTTCCGTGACTACGGCTACCGTCGGCTGCGGTCCAAGGCGCGGCTGAAGTTCCTGATCAAGGACTGGGGCATCGAGAAGTTCCGCGAGGTACTCGAGACCGAGTACCTCAAGCGTCCGCTGATCGACGGCCCGGCCCCAGAGCCGCTGAAGCACCCGATCGACCACGTCGGCGTGCAGCGGCTCAAGAACGGGCTCAACGCGGTGGGCGTCGCCTCGATCGCGGGACGGGTGTCGGGCACCATCCTCACCGCGGTCGCCGACCTCGCCGAACAAGCCGGCTCGGACCGGATCCGGCTCACCCCCTACCAGAAGCTGGTCATCCTCGACGTCCCCGACGACAAGCTCGACGAGCTGATCGCCGGTCTCGACGCGCTGGGCCTACAGTCGCGTCCGTCGCATTGGCGCCGGAATGTGATGGCTTGCACAGGTATTGAGTACTGCAAGTTGTCCTTCGCCGAAACCCGGGTCAAGGCTCAGTCTTTGGTGCCCGAGCTGGAGGGTCGGCTCGCCGACATCAACCAGCAGCTTGACGTGCCCATCACCGTCAACATCAACGGCTGTCCCAATTCCTGCGCCCGCATTCAGGTGGCCGACATCGGGCTCAAGGGCCAGATGGTCGATGACGGAGCGGGTGGCTCGGTCGAGGGTTTCCAGGTTCACCTGGGCGGCAGCCTGGGGCTGGACAGTGGATTCGGCCGAAAACTGCGCCAGCACAAGGTCACCGGCGACGAGCTCGGCGATTACATCGAACGGGTGACACGCAACTTCCTGAAATATCGCGGCGAGGGTGAACGTTTCGCACAGTGGGCTATGAGGGCAGACGAGGACGATTTGCGATGAGCGAACGAACAACCAGACTTCCAGAAGCCGAACTGCGGGCGCTTGCCGCCCGCGGCGCGGTCGAGTTGGAGGGCGCCAGCGCCGCCGACGTGTTGCGTTGGACGGACGAAACATTCGGCGGCATCAACGGGCCGCGCGGCTGGGCCACCTGCAACTACGTGGTGGCTTCCAGCATGCAGGAGGCCGTGTTGATCGATCTGGCAGCCAAGGCGCGCCCAGGTGTGCCGGTGGTGTTCCTGGATACCGGCTATCACTTTGTCGAGACCATCGGGACCCGGGACGCGATCGAATCCGTGTATGACATCAGGGTCCTCAACGTCACTCCCGAGCAGAGCGTCGCCGAACAGGACAGGCTGTTGGGCAAGGACCTGTTCGCGCGCGATCCGGGAGAGTGCTGCCGGCTGCGCAAGGTCGCGCCGCTGGGCAGGACGCTGCGTGGATACTCGGCGTGGGTGACGGGGCTGCGCCGGGGTGAGACCGCCGCGCGCGCCAACGCGCCGGTGGTCGGCTTCGACGAGGGCTTCAAGCTGGTGAAGGTCAACCCGCTGGTCGAATGGTCCGACGAGGACGTGCAGAATTACATCGACGAGCACGGTGTGCTCGTTAATCCGCTTATGTACGACGGCTATTCATCGATCGGCTGCGAGCCCTGCACCGCGAAGCCGCTGGCGGGCGCCGACCCGCGCAGCGGACGCTGGCAGGGACGGGCCAAGACCGAATGCGGTTTGCACGCGTCGTAGCGACAGCGTGAAAACTGACGACGACACGATCGGCCGTCAGGCCGATGTCAGCGTGGTCTCGTCCTGGTCGGCCTCGTCTGCGCCACTCGCGTCGACGGTTTCGAGGGCGATCGGCGGAACCCGGGTGGCGCGCACATAGACGGTGTCGCCCTCGCGTAAGGCCAGGGCCTCCGCGTCGCCGCGGGTGATCTGCGCGGTGAAGAAGCCGCCGGTGGCGGCGCTGGTCAGCTCGACCCGCACCTCGAAACCGAGCGTCACCACTCGGTCGACGACGGCGCGCACCACCCCGACGGAATCGGCGGTGCCGTC
>DASTKA010000117.1:0-18164 GCA_035716165.1 Mycobacterium sp.
GTCTCCCACGGATTCGCCGGAGCCATCAAGGCATGGCTCACCGACGACACCATCACCAAACACGACCTGGTCGAAGCCGCCGTCGCCTGCACACCAACCTGGTGGACCTGACACCAGCCCGCCTAGCGCCGCCACCGTGCCCCTGGCAGTCCACGGAAAACGGACCGACTCGCTGACCACACCGCCGGAGATCAAGCAACATGGTGGCATGACAACGACCTTGATCACCGGAGCGAACAAGGGACTGGGCTTCGAGACCGCTCGCCCACTCATCGCAGCTGGTCACACCGTCTACGTCGGCAGCAGGGACGCTGAACGTGGGCGCCGCGCCGCCGAGCAGCTGGGTGCGCGGATGGTCGTCCTCGACGTCGCCGACGACGCCTCCGTCGCCGACGCAGCAACAACCATCGAGGCCGACGGCGGGCTAGACGTGCTGGTCAACAACGCCGGCATCGAACCACGGTCAGCCGATGGAGGTGTGGTCGGGGCCGCAGAGACAACCGCCGACCTGATGCGGCAGGTGTTCGAGACCAATGTCTTTGGCATCGTGCGCGTCACCCACGCGTTCTTGCCGCTGCTCCAGCACTCCGCTGTCCCGGTCATCGTCAACATCAGCAGCGGCCTGGCCTCGCTAACCCGCCTCAGCGCCCCAGGCAACCCGGCGCATGCCTACCCGGGAGTGGCCTATCCGGCGTCGAAGACCGCAGTCAACATGATCACTGTCCAGTACGCGAAGGCGCTCCCCGCATGCGGATCAACGCAGTGGAACCCGGTTACACCGCAACCGACCTCAACAGGCACACCGGCACGCAGACCGTCGAGCAGGGCGCACAGATCAGTGTCCCCGTGGCCCAGATAGGCCCCGACGGGCCAACCGGAGGCTATTTCGACACCACAGGCCACCTCCCCTGGTAAGGGCAGGATCGATCCGAACAACGACAAGATGCGCGTGGTGCGATAGGCGCGTGGAGTTGAGGGAGCTGCGCGGGTTCGTGGCTGTGGTCGACGAGGGCGCGCTGTCGGCCGCGGCGCGGCGGATGCATCTGAGCCAGCCGGCACTGTCGCAGATGGTCAGCGGATTAGAGCGGGAGCTGGGCCTGCAACTGCTGGTGCGCGATGGCCCGGTACGGCTGCGGCGCCGATCAGGTATTGCGGATCGGGGTTCCCCTGGAGCTACCGCCTGAGCTGTTGTCGACTGCGCTGGCCGCTCTGGCGGGCGCCTATCCGAGCACCCGTGCGCAGGTGGTGCACCTGTCCACCGCTGCGCAGCTGTCCGCGCTGCGCGCCGACCAGCTCGACCTGGGGCTGCTGCGCGAGCATCCGATCGGGCCCGAGTTTGATGCGGTGCTGGTGGTCGAGGAACCGCTGGGCGTCCTGCTGGCCAGCAACCATGCCCCTGACCTCACCGGGCCCCAGGGCATCCGTTTGGACGCGCTGGCCGGCATGGACTGGGTCAGGTTCCCGCGCAGCGACAGCCCGGCCTGGTATGACGAACTCACCGCGATCCTGCGCAGCCACGGCGTCGATCCCGGCGACGTCGCCTCCGAAGGGCAGGGCCTGATCGCTGAGGTGAAGTTCGCCGCCGTGGCCACTGGCCGTGCCTTCGCGCTGGCCCCGGCTGGCTGGTCACAACCTGTTCCGACACCGTGTGCTGGTCGCCGCTGGTGGGCCATCCCCTCGTGCGGCGAACCTGGGCAGTCTGGCGCGTTGAGTCACATCGCCGCGACCTGGGGCACCTGGTCGCCAGCTTCCCGGCTGTGTAGCACCGCCGGGACGCGCGGCGCCCGAAACCGTTTCGAATCACCGCAGCTCACGGATGCTCTAGCCACTGCTTATCTCGGCATAAGGCCAGTGCATACCCATACCGGAAGTTTTCGTCTACAGCGAGCATTTCACCGGCAACGAGTGCTGGAAAGGGTGAGTACTTCAATGACATGGGAACTGTCGGAAACCTCGGCCTTGGTCACTGGTGCCACCAGCGGTATCGGGTAAAGCGACCGCGATGGCGCTAGCCGAGCGTGGCGCGCGGGTGGTGCTTTCTGGACGCGACGAGGTCCGGGGCGAACAGGTAGTGAAGGAAATTCGCGCCGCCGGTGGCCAGGCGTATTTCGTGCCGGCCGAACTGCCGACGAGGCCTCCGCCAAGGCGTTGGCCGCTCGCGCGAAGGAGCTGATCGGCCCGATCGACGTGCTGGTCAACAACGCCGGAATCTATCCGTTTGGTCCCACCGAGCAAACGACCGAACACGACTTCGACGCCGTGTATGACATCAACGTCAAAGTGCCGTTTTTCCTGGTTGCCGCGCTGGCCCCGGAGATGGCCCAGCGCGGCCATGGGGCAATCACCAACGTCACGACGATGGTGGCGCAGTTCGGTATGGCAGGCATGGCGCTGTACGGATCGAGCAAGGCGGCACTAGAGCTGCTGACCAAATCGTGGGCCGCCGAATACGGGCCGCGCGGGGTGCGAATCAACGCGGTCAGTCCCGGCCCCACGCTTACCGAAGGCACCGCAGAATACGGTGAAAACTCGATGCCCTCGCTGCCGCCGCACCGGCCGGGCGTCCCGCCTCCCCACAGGAGATCGCGGACTCGATCGTGTTCCTGGCAAGCCAACGATCGAGTTTCGTCCACGGAGCAATACTGCCCGTCGACGGTGGGCGACTCGCCGTCTAACAGATCTGGCTGGACCTTGGCAAGGGACCGCCAAGCGGTAATGACACTAGTGCGGCGGGGCGGGACTGCTGCCCACGCGGCGGGTACCTCGGGGGCCGTAATGATGCCGGATGGGGTCCGATGCGTGCCACAGGAGGACGACCCGGGGTTGGCGCAGCGAGTCGTCGGCTGTCCGGAGGTCGGCGGCCGAGGCCGCGAAACGCACCGTCTGCTCGTCACCGTAGATGGGTAGCCGTTCCGGGCTGCCGGCAGCGTGCTCGTTGGTGAACAGCGTGCGGCCGGCCTGCCGGGCCCGGTCCTTGTCGACCAGGAAAGAGATCCAGCTCGGCAAGTAGGAGTACTGCATCGCTGCGATCGCGGTGTTCCCGCCGTAGAGGTATTCAAGGGGATCGACCAGCGTCGGGTCGACCAGCCGGTCCCTGTGGTGGTCGCGACAGCCAGCACTGGCCGACTAAACGCGCCGCTGCGCTTAACCACAGGCCGAACAGAACCGACGACGCCACGAGTCCTCGCCACGTGGTGAACTGCTGGGCCAGCATCCCCCAGAGCACCGACCGGAAGGCGACCTCCTCGACGAGGATCGTGCCTACCGGAATGATCCCGAAAGCCGACAGCAGGGCGCCAGACACAGCCAGGTGGTATCGCGCATCCAGAAGGCAGGCCGGGTCAGCGGGAACAGCACCCCGGCAAGGTAGGCAGTGGCCACGACAGCGGTCGTGCCAAGTCCCCATCGAAATCCCGACCGCAGCTGGTCCCTGCGCCGGATCACAACCCGGCAGGCCCTCGGCTGCGTCAACTACGCCGAGGCCGCCAGCCGTCAGCGGGTCAGGGCACTACCGACCGCGCCACCGTAGAGCTCGGTGGCTCGCCAGCAGTACCAGGTGACCACGCTGCGATAGGGCCGGTAGGGGTCGCCGAGCGGCTCCAACTGTTTCGCAGTCGGCGTCGGGATGCCCCAGGCCAGCCCGTACCCCTTGCGGACGCCGAGGTCTTCGGTGGGCCACACGTCCAGCCGCATGAGCTGGAAGATGAGGAACATCTGTGCCGTCCAGATGCCGATGCCACGGACCGATGACAGCCGGGCGATTACCTCGTCGTCGGATTGGACCGTCAGCTTGGCCGGATCGAGCATGACGGTGCCGTCGAGCATCTTGGCGGCCAGGTCTTGCAAGGACGCCGCCTTCCGGCCGGACAGCCCGGCCGAGCGCAGCGCAGCGTCCGGCAGCGACAGCAGCCGCTGCGGCGCGACGTCGCCGCCGAGCGCCGTGGTCAGGCGCCCGAAGATGGCAGCAGCCGCCGGGCCGGCCAGCTGCTGGTAGACGATCGCCCGGACCAGGGCGGCGAAGTGGTTCTCGGCCGGGGGGCTCAGGTCCGGCGGGCCGGCCTCGGTAACCAGGCGGCGCAGCACCGGATCCCGCTCGGCCAAGATGGCGGCGGCTGCGGGAAAGCTCTGGGCGACGCCCGTGTTGCTGGTCATCAGTTGAGCCCCTCAATTCCAGACCGGATCCGCCGCTGACGGGGACGCCGCCGATCCCAGTCACCGCTAGAACTCATGCTGACGCTGGTGGTGGAGCCTCAGCGGTCATCCACCGGAGCATGACACCCGACTTTCTCGGCCTCGATGGTCGAGCAGTTCCTACCGCGTTCAGCATCCCCGCCTACTTCCTGTCCCAGCGATCTGACGTACTGAACGCGGCTACGTGCCGGCCGGGAAGTCGGTGGATCTACTCACGGCAGCCCATTTCTCCGCTTCCGCGGCGCGAGCCTTAGCGGCCGCTTCGGCCAGTTCGAGCGCGTCGGAGCCGAGCAGGAGGCGAAGCGGTGGATTGTCCAGACCGACGATGTCGATGATGACCTTGGCCGCCCGGTCTGGATCGCCCGGTTGCCTGCCGTCGTGGGATTCGCGGTAACGCAGCATCAAACCCACCGTCTGCTGATAATCCGCGGTGACCGGCGACACACCCATCGACGAGCCCGCCCAATCAGTGCGAAACCCGCCGGGCTCAACGATAGTGACTTTGACCCCAAACGGTTTCACCTCGTTGTTGAGGACCTCAGAAAATCCTTCCACGGCGAATTTTGCGGTCTGGTAGGCGCCCAGGCCCGGCGTGCCACCGACCCGCCCGCCGATCGAGGAGAACTGGATGAAATGGCCCGAGCGCTGCCTGCGCAGCACCGGCAGCGCTGCCTTGGTCACGTGGACCACGCCGAACAGGTTGGTCTCGATCTGGGCGCGAAAGTCGTCGTCCGGGGTGTCTTCGATAGCCGATGTGTTGCCGTAGCCGGCGTTGTTCACCACAACGTCGAGTGCTCCGAATTCCTCGACCGCGGTCTGCACGGCTGCGCGGGCGGCTGCGGCGTCAGTGACGTCGAGCGCGACAGCGCGGACCCGATCGCCGTAGTCCCGCACCAGGTCCTGCAGCTGGGCGGGCTGCCGGGCGGTGGCGACCACCCGATCCCCGCTGTCGAGCACCGCCTTGGCCAACGCCCGACCAAAGCCACGGGAGCTTCCGGTGATGAGCCAGGTCTTTGTCATGGGTAGCTCCTCGGTGGACCGGCCACGCCTTCCCGGCAGCTTGCGACTGACGATCCGACCCTGTTGCGGGCATACCACGCCACGCTACGCGCCGTCTGTGCCGATGCCGTGGCGTGATAAGCGTTGTTCACGCGGCGGGGGTTGCCTGCCGTTCGTTGCCGTACCAGGGTCGAAGGCGAGAGCCTCGGCCAGCTGCACCACGCCGACATCCCGCCGTGGCGAACCACTTCAGATGGAGTTCGCGGCAGTCCGGATCACGTCGAGGACGAAGCTGGGATGGGACAGCATCGGGACGTGGCTGCTGTTGATGTCGTAGGTTTTGGCGCCCATGCGCTGTGCAGCGAATCGCTCCAGCTCGGGATGGACGGTTCGGTCGTCGTTAGCGACGATGTACCAGCTCGGCTTCGACCTCCAGGCGGTGCCTTCTACCTTTTGATTGAACAGGTCCGGGTCAGGTGGGATGTGCGTTGCCCAGACGAGCTTTTGCTCCTGTTCGGGAAGATCTCCTGCAAAGCACTTCACGCCGTCTGGCCGCAGCCAGATACGTCCGTCTGCGATTTCGATGTAGGAGAAGACATCCGTGGTAGGGAACTGGTCTTGTTGGCTTTGCGACGTCTCAGTTTCGTCTGGAGCGAGCGCGGCGATGTAGACCAGCCCGGCGACGCGGTCATCGGTACCTGCGGCGGTGATCAGGGTGCCACCGTAAGAGTGTCCGACGAGCAGAATCGGGCTGGCGACCCGCCCCATCGTGCGGGCCACCGTTGCGACGTCGCCTTCGAGTGTGTCGAGGCTGTGCTGCGAGGTCAGCACCTCGAACCCGTCCGCTTGAAGCGGAGGGATCACCTTGCTGAAACATGAACCGTCGGCCCAGAGCCCGTGGACGAACACGATGCTCGGTTTGCTGGGCATTTCTACTCCTTTGTTTGAGGCATGGAGACGACGATTCGACGCTATGGTCAGCTCGACGCCTCCGGCTATCGCACGAACACGCGATCCCTTAGCCACTCGGGACCTGGGGACCGCACCTGTCACCTGTTGATGTGCTCGTGTCGCCACTGCGCGGGCGAACGACCGTGGTGTTTGGTGAACGCCCGATTGAAAGCCGCATCGGATGCGTAGCCGATGCGTCGCGCGATCTGCTTGGCCGCGTCCGTCGAACCCAGCAACAGATCACGTGCCAGTTCCATCCTCAGTTCGGTCACATACGTCATCGGTGGCTGACCAAGAAGACGACTGAATCGCTCGGTGAAGGTGGTTCGGGACAGGTGGGCGTGCTGCGCCATCGTGGCGCACGACCACGCCCGCGCCGGGTCGGCATGGATGGCGTCTAGCACGCGGCCGATGTCCGGGTCCATACCGGCGCGCAGCCACCCCGGGCTGCCCTCGGCGGAGGTTGCCCACACCCGCAACATCTGGATGTACATCAGATCCAGGATCCGCGAGATCATGACAGCCGCGCCGGGAGTCGGGTCGCGCCGTTCTCTGGCGATCATGCGGTAGCTGACGTCGAACCATTCGTAGCCGCGTTCGCGCAGACCTTTAAAGGCGATGACCGGCGGCAGTTCGGCGAGAAGACGGTTTCCGGTTGCGCCGTCGAAGACGAACGTTCCGGTCAACCACCTCGTGCCCGGCTCGGTGACTTTCAGCAGGTGCGGGCGCGCAGCCGGGAGCAGGGCCACGTCGCCGCCGCGCAATGCCCGCGGTGTGGTCGTTTCGATGCCCTCGAGGTGAACCTCACCGTTCTCGACGAGGTGGACGGCGCCGACGTCGTCAGGCTGCGTCCACTCGGTAGGCGGTTCGGCAACTACCTCGGTGACGTCCTGGCCCGAAAGACGAACCGTGCGTAGCACTGTCGACAGAACGTCACTGACGGATGGAATGTCCGGACGATCTGCAAACAACTCCGGCTTATCAAGGCTCGCAGATTGACTCATGCAACGAATATGTTGTGTCTAGTCGGTGCAGGCAACACCCCGAACCGTTGAAACGGGGGTTGGCGATGATCGCCACCCGGATCGATCACTTGTCTCCGATCCGCGGTCGGGACGAACAGCTGAAGCTGATCATCGACCTGCTGGAGCGGGTTCGTGGCGGGGTAGGTGGTGTTGCGATCATCGAAGGCGCCGCCGGCTTGGGCAAGACACGGCTGCTCATCGCGGCTCAGTCGATGGCCCAGGCGCGGTCGTTTCGCACCGGGCTCGGCGCCGCAGAACCGGGCCACAGCGCGGTGGAAATGGCCACGCTCATCGAGGCGCTGTTCGGCGGAGACGAACCGTTAATCGAACGAACAGCCCTCAGATCGCGGGCAGCCTCTCCCGAGGGGCGGTTCTGGCGTCTCCAGGACGTTGAGTCGCTGATGGAACGTGCGGCGCTGCGCCAACCGCTGCTGGTGTGCCTTGATGACGTGCAGTGGGCGGATGTGGGATGTGGCTTTGCGCTGCGCATGCTGACGCAGTGGCTGGCGTCCTTGCCGATTGCCTGGCTGATCGCAACTCGACCGAATCAAGGAGCACCGCCGATCCGCCGGGCATTGGCCGAGTTGACCAGCGCCGGAGCCGCGACGATTCAGCTGACGTCGCTGGATGCGTCAGCGGTCGCGCAGCTGGCCGCCGACGTGCTCGGGGCCCGCGCCGGGGGCGACCTCCTCCGGACTCTCGCCGACGTGCGGGGCAACCCTTTCCTCATCGTTGATCTACTCGCCGGCCTGCGCGAGGAAAGGCTCGTCTGCGTGGTCGATGGTCGGGCGAAGATGGTGGAAAACCGGGTCCCGCACCGGCTCGAAGACAGCATGCGACGACGCTTGTCCCGGATCACGCCCATGGCCGAACGAGCCGCAATCGTGGCCGCGTCCCTCGCGCGCCAGTTCACGCTCAACCAGATCGCCGCCATGGGCGCAGTTGCAATAGCCGAGCTGGTCGCGCCCGTTCAAGAAGTCATCAACGCGGGCATGTTCATCGAGGTCGGCGGCCGCCTCGCGTTCCAGCACGACCTGGCTCGGGACGCAGTCCGCGGCGCGGTACCTGCCGCGGTCCGGCGCGCACTTGACCGTGAGGCCGCCGACGTGCTCCTGGCGGGCGGCGCGCTGCCCGTCGAGGTCGCCACCCAGCTGGCGCAAAGCGCCGAGCCTGGCGACCTGACCGCTATCCGCACACTCGCGGACGCAGCCGACGCGCTCGCCATGACCGACCCGAGCGCCTCGGCCGACATCGCGAACGCGGCCCTCGCGCTGACCCCTGCACGGCATGTGATGCGGGGTCCACTGGTGGCCAGACGAACAGTGTCCCTGTTCGCCGCCAACCGCAGCGACGAAGCGCGAGCCTTCGCCGACCACACTCTGCGGCAAAGCCTGCCCGCCGAACAGGAAGCCGAGCTACGGCTAAGCGTTGCCGGGATGTTCGCCATCTCCGCAGACGATCGGGCCGCCAACGCTCGGCACGCGCTGTCATTAGCCGGTCTGCCGGCCGACCTGCGGGCACGGCTGTGGGCATCCCTGTTCCACAACCTGCTAGTCGCCGGTCGCCTCGACGAGGCTGCCGTGATTGAGGCTGACGTGCACACGAGCGTGTCGGCAAGCACAGACCTCGCAGCGCAGTACTTCTTCCAGATCGGCCGCTCGGCCATGGAGTACCAACTCGGTCGCTTCGAGCGCGCACTGCGTCTGCTCGGCAGCGTCGACCGCAAGCAACTAGCTGGTATCGACGATCCACGAGAGCGCCTCACCCATAGCTACCGCTCGTGGCTGCTGTCAGCCCTCGACCGGGTTGAGGAAGCGGGCGCGGTCGCGGACGACGGTTTGGCATCCGCGCAGCGCGATCGACAGAACTGGGCCGTACACGTCTTCGAGACCTGGAAAGGCCGGCACCTGCTCCGCCTTGGACGGCTCGAAGAGGCCAACGCGGCGCTGGAAGGTCACTTTCGGCCCACCGACGCACATCTGATCGTCGGCGTTCTGGACGCGGCAGCGGTCGTGGCGCTCGGCCGCGTCAAGATTCACCTGGGAGAGGACCGCGCAGCCACCGACGTCGCCGAGATCGCCCAGGTCATGCTTGCCACGAGCGCACCCGTGGTACGCAGGCACGCCGCGTGGTACCTCGCCGTTCACGCCATGGCGGCCGGCGATCCGCACCGGGCGCACCGGTGGCTGTGCGCGCTCGGCAAACAGGAGCGGTTGTCGTTGTTCCCGCTGTTCCCGATGGAAGTCGCTGACGATCCGTTATTGGTGCGAATGGCCCTCGCAGTCGGCGACGAGGAACTCGCTAGCGCCGTAACGGTACTCGCCAGGCGCAGGCACGAACTCAATCCCACCGTGCGTTCCATAGCAGCAATCGCGGCACATACCCAGGGCCTTCTCCACGAGTCCACGCAGGACTTGCAGGAAGCAGCGGCGCTGTTGACCAGCTGTCCCCGACCGCTGGCGTTGGCGGCCGCATTGGAGGACCTAGGCTGCGCCAAGCTGGCCGACGGCGACCGTACCGAGGCGGTCGCGGCGTTCGATCGCGTCCTGCCGATCTGCGTTGACGCTGGGGCACTAGCTGACGCAGCCAGGATGCGGCACCGGCTACGCGAGCTGGGCATACGGCGACGCGTCAAGTCGTTGGATCGCCCGAAACGGGGATGGGACTCCCTCACCGACGCCGAGCTTCATGTCGTGCGCCTAGCGGCCGAGGGGTACACCAACCGAGCCATCGCCACCACGCTGTTCATTTCGCCGCACACGGTCAATACGCATCTTCGCCACGTCTTCGACAAGCTAGGCATCAGGTCTCGGGTAGACCTGACCCGCATTGCGGTGACCGTGAGCACATCGGGTAACTGATCCATTCGTCGCCGTAGTTCGCAAGAGTTCATCCACTTGGGCTTGCATCGAGCTGCTGACTTCCGATCACCGAAAGCCGTCGATGGCGATCTCGTCGATTTCGGGAAGGCCCGGAGTTGGGCATTTCCGGCTCCGGTAACTCCTTGCAGGTCGATGGGGCGGTTTTCGATCCGCATGCCCAGGCCCTGGCGGCCGAGGTTGGCATCGCAGGCTGTGCTGGCGCGGGCGACGTAGACCAATGCCATCGGGGACTGCCCACATGCAGTGTATTGATCACCTCCATGGCCTTAGCGTCGATCATGTCGACGGAGTCGGAGTACTGCGAGCCCACGTAGATGCGGGTGTTGTCCGGGCTGGGCCAGATGCCGTGCGGACCTGCGCCGTGATGAGCGATGCGCTTGACCAGCGTGGGTGGGCCACCGGTGGTCGAACGACGATAGACCAGGTCTGGTTCAGATCCCCGGCCGTGAGATAGGCGTAGTCGACGCCGTCGAGGGTGACGAAGTTGGGATGATTGGTCCGCGGTCCGGAGTCCAAGACGGCCTCGACACGGTAGGTCTGGGCATTGACCACGGTGGTGGTCTTGCCGTTGTTGGGCATGCCCAACCAGATTTCCTTGCCGTCAGGGGAGATGGCCTCATCCGAGAAGCCACCAGCGTCGGAGGGAACCGCGACCCGCTGGACGATCTTGTGGCTGGCCACGTCGACGACATCGAAAGCATTGGCCCGAAGATGGTTCACATAGGCCAAGTGGCCATCCGGGCTGAACACCACCTTGCAGGGCCCGTCCTCGGACACGATGCGATTCGGATGTGACTATGTTTGCGCAACAGTCGTCGCCAATAGCGTCGAATTTGAGAGCGTCCGAGCTCATGGCCCAACTCGGCCACGGGCCGCCGGCCGCCTCGGGCCAGCACCCGGCGGGCAGACATCAGGTGGCGGACCTTCGCATCAGAGCAGGGCTTGAACTGGGCGTGACTTCGACGACGAGGTGTTTGGTCACCGGCTGCCCGCTTTGGGTGCTGACGTCAGCGATCCCGCACAGGACGTTGAGCTCGGGCATGTAGCCGGCGGCGCAGCCGGGCGGGATCTCGTAGCGGATGGCCCGGTAGCCGTAGACCCTTCGCTGTGTGCCGTCCCGGGAGAAGCTGGTGATATCGACGAGGTCGAAATCGTCCAGGCCGCGTTCGCGCATGTCGTCGTCGTTGAGGAACACGATCGTGCGCAGGCCTTTGAGGCCACGGTAGCGATCATCGTTTGAGTAGATTGTGGTATTGAACTGATCATGGGAGCGGACCGTGGCCAGTAACAAGCGGCCTTGGCCCGGGTCGACGTCGTCAGGCAGCGGCGCGTGGGAGAAGTCGGCGCGGCCAGAAGGAGTTTGGAAGACGCGCTCGCGAGCCAGCTGGCGGATGCGGAAGCCGTGCGGGTGGCGGACGCGGGTGTTGAAGTCCTCGAACCCGTCGAGCACGCGCGCCATCGTGTCACGGATGCGGTCGTAATCATCGATGTAGCGCTGCCAGGGCGTGTTGCTGTCGGGCAGGGTGGCCTGGGCCATGCCGGCGATGATCGCGCACTCGGAGCGCTGCCGCGGCGAGCTGGGTGGTTTCATCCCGTAGGAGATGTGCACCATCGACATCGCATCTTCAACGGTGATGCCCTGCTCGCCACTGGCCTGATAGTCCTTGTCGCTTCGGGCCAGACAGGGCAGGATCAGCGCGCGTGCGCCGTGCACGAGGTGGCTGCGGTTGAGCTTGGTGCTCACCTGCACGGTCAGCTCGCAGTTGCGTAGCGCCTGGTATGTGTAGGGCAGATCGGGGGTAGCGAGCGCGAAGTTGCCACCTAGGGCCACGAACACCTGCACCTCGCCGCTGCGCATGGCCTTGATCGTCTCGACGGTGTCCAAGCCGTGCTCGCGAGGGGGCTCGAACCCGCAGACCTCGGCGAGTTGGTCGAGAAACGCCTGATCCGGCCGGTGGTTGATACCGCAGGTGCGGTTTCCCTGCACGTTGCTGTGCCCCCGGATCGGGCACGGTCCGGCGCCTTCACGGCCGATGTTGCCCCGCAGCAACAGCAGGTTGACGATCTCGCGTGCCGTGTCGACGCCGTGCTCGTGCTGCGTGACGCCCAGGCACCAGGCGATGATCACGCGCTGGGATCGCAGGTAGGAGTCGGCGAGCTGGCGGATTACCCGCTCGTCGACACCGGCGGCGCGGACCAGGTCTGCCCAGGCAGTGGCCCTCACGAGCGCGCGGTACTCCTCGATGCCGTGGGTGTATCGCTCGATGAAGTCCCGGTCGAGCAGGTCCGGGTCGTTCTCCGCCGCTTCGAAGACGGCCTTGGCAACGCCGCGTAGCAGGGCCGCGTCGCCGCCGATGCGCACCTGGACGTTCATCGTGCCGGTCTTGGTCGTGTGAAACGTCCCCATGTCGACGAACTCGTGCGGCACGATCGTGCGCCGCGAGGCCGCCTCGATCAGCGGGTTGATGTGGATTAGCTGCGCGCCGCGCCGGTCGGCCTCGGCCAGCCAGGTCAGCATCCGCGGCGCGTTCGTCGCGGCGTTGTCGCCCATCAACCAGATCGCATCCGCCTGCTCCCAGTCATTGAGGTCGACGGTGCCCTTTCCGCTGCCGATCGCCGCCGTCAGCGCCCGGCCACTGGCCTCGTGACACATATTCGAGCAGTCGGGCAGATTGTTCGTGCCGAACTCGCGCACCCACAGCTGGTACAGGAACGTCGCCTCGTTGCTCAGCCGCCCCGAGGTGTAAAACGACGCCTGGTGCGGGCTGTCCAATCCGCGTAGTGCGCTTCCGACCAGCGCAAAGGCATCCTCCCAGGAGATCGGCCGGTAGGTGTCGCTGGCCGGGTCGTAGCTCATCGGTTCGGCCAGCCGTCCCACGGCCTCAAGGTCGTAGTCGCTCCACCCGGCTAGCTCCTCGACGGTGTGGGCGGCGAAGAACTCGCGGTCAGCCTTCGGGGGCGCCAACTCCCAGGTGGCGTGCTTGACGCCATTCTCACAAATATCCAGGCGCAGTCCACTCGGATCGTCCGGCCACGCACAGCCCGGACAGTCGAATCCGCCATTCTCGTGGTTCATCACGAACAGCGCATGAACGCCCTTCACCGGCTCACCCGCCCGTTCCAGCACGTGCCCGACGCTTCGCGCGGCGCCCCATCCTGCGGCCGGATGATGATAGTCGTGGCGAGAGTACTTGCCTGGAACAGGCCCGCGGCCCAATGCGGGCATATTCGGTACCGCGCCCAGCATCCGCTGCTCAGCGTCCTGTTTTTCATCAAGCGAGGATGTCATTGTCGCTTTCTCCCGCCTAGCGTAATTCGGCTCAGATGTCACATTAGTCACGTGCCGTAACAGGGGATGGATGGTCGGCGCTGGCCGCGTTGGGTGACGACGATGCGGTTTTGAATTCGTACGGTTGTGCGGTGGCGAGGGTGAAAGTGGATATGGCGCAGGCGAATAGGCAGATGATGCCCAGGACACGGGCCCAGCCGCCGCCGGCGATGACGGTCACGCCTACGCCGACGAGGAAGGTGGTGGCGGCGAAGGCGGGCAGGAGACGGGTCTTCTCTCGCTGGGCGGTGTGCGGCGGGGGGAAGACAGCGGGGTCGGGGGTGGTGACCGGGTCGAAGCGGCCTCGAAGGAAAAGGCGGAACAGCAGCAGCAGCGACGGTATGAGCACGGCCCCACCGCAGGCGACGGCGACGATGACAGCTAGCAGGGTGGAGCGGCTAGCGGCGGCTTGGTCGATGGTGAGCCCGGGCAGCAGCAGCGGCCTTTGGGCCAGGGCCCAGCCCGCGACGATCGCGGCGACTGCCAGGGCCGCCGAGGCCCGGGCCGGGCCGAATCGGTTGCGCCAGACGAGAAACAGCGTCATCAGGCCCGCGGCGGCCGACACGACGACCATGGCCAGGCCGCCGTCGCTGGTCAGGCCCTGGAACAGGGCTGGGGCGTCGAAGCGCACGACGAACAGGCCGGCCAGCGCGAGTGCCCCGGCGCACAGCCCGGAGGCCAGGGCGCGGGCGCGGAAGTCTTGTTCCAGGATGCGTTCGCCCAGCCGGTGTGCGTCGGCGGCGAGATAGACCGCGGCCAGGTAGCCGCTGATGGCCACGGCCAGCGCGCCGAGGACCACCGAGGTGGGATTGAGCCAGCTGGTGAGGGGGTCCCCGGCGGCGTTGCCGACCGGAACCCGGCCAGAAGCGATGCCGCCCACCACCGTGCCCAGGGCGAACGGGGTCAGGATCGACGACAGCGCGAACAGATTTTCGATCGGGTGCTGACCGCGAGCCCCCTCCAGCTGGCCGCGCAGTGCGTAAGACACCCCGCGCAAGATGATCCCCACCGCGGCGATGAACAGCGGTATCGCCAGGGTGGACATGATCGAGCCGAAGGCCACCGGATAGGAAGTCCACAACACCACCAGCACGAGAATCAGCCACACGTGGTTGGCCTCCCAGACCGGGCCCATCGCGTGCCGTGCGTGGTCGCGGGTAGCCGCCCGCCCAGCTCGTCCGCCGCCGGCCAGCAGCGTCCACAGGCCGGCGCCGAAATCCGCGCCGGCCAGCACCGTGTAGCCGACTAGACCAGCCAGGATGAACACCATCGGGATCTCAGCCACGCTGGTCGACCTCCAGGGGCACGCGACTGAAGCGGCGCAACATCCAGACGACGCCGCCGGCCAGTCCCAGGTAGATCACGATCAGTGTGCCTAAGCCGACGGGGATGCCGTGCGCGTCGGTGACCGCGTCGAAGGTACGCATGATCTGGTAAACGACCCAGGGCTGGCGCCCCACCTCGGTGGTAATCCACCCGGCCCACAGCGCCAGCACCGACAAGGGACCTGCGAGCAGCACGGCCCGGTAGAACCAGCGCGATTCGGGCAGCCGTTTGTGACGCAACCGGATGTAGAGATATACCACGCCGATCAGCGCGAGCATGGTGCCGATTCCGACCATGGTTTGGAAGGAGAAACGCACCACGTTGATTGGTGGCTGATCGAAGACCGGTACTGCATTGAGGCCTTGCACGGTGGCGTTGGGATTGTGGAAGGCCAGCAGGGACAGCAGGCGTGGGATCTCGATGCCGTAAATGACCTCGTGGCCGTTGTACCAGCCCAGCAGGTGCTCCGGCGCGCCGCGAGTGGTCTGGCCCAGGCCCTCCAGGGCGGCCAGCTTGGTGGGCTGGTAGCTGGCGACTTCGCGCGCGGCCCAGTCACCGATGACGACTTGCAGCGGCGCGGCGATCGCCGCCGCGGATAGTGCGACGGTCAGCGCGGTGCGCTCATACCGGCCCCAACGGCCGCGCAGAAACCGCCAGGCGTAGGTGGCGGCGACCAGAAAGCCGGCGACGATGTAGCCGGCGAAGTACATGTGCACGAACTCGTGCCAGAAAAAAGAGTTGCCAAACAGCGCCGACCATGGGTGTTCGTTGACCGCGCGGCCCTGCGCGAGGGTGAACCCGCCGGGATGGTTCATCCAGCCATTGACCGAGATGACGAACAGCGCACCCGTCACCCCGGCGATCGCCACCGGGATGCCCGACAGGAGATGCAGCCGTGGTGACAGGCGGTCCCAGCCGTAGACGTATATCCCAATGAAGATCGCTTCGATGAAGAAGGAGAAACCCTCCAGGGTGAACCCGAGCCCGAACACGTTGGCGAAATTGGCCATGAACGCCGGCCACAGCAGCCCCAGCTCGAAGCTGAGGATCGTGCCGGTGACCACGCCGACGGCGAACAGCCCCAGCATCACCTTCGACCAGCGCCGGGCCAGCGTGCGAAACACCACATCCCCGGTGCGCAAATAGCGCCACTCACAGAACAAGACCATCGCGGGGAAGGCGATCCCGAAACACACCAGCGGGATGTGCACGGCCAGCGACAGCGCCTGCATCTGCCGCGCCTGCAACAGGTAATCCTGATCCACCGACGCGAACAGACCGCCGATGGTCTCGAGCGCAGTCATGTCAGAACTCGATGCCAAGCTGGCCGGGTATCTCGCTGCTCATCATCGAAATCCCATCTCTGTCGGTGTGGCTGGAATTCGGGAGTCGCAACGGTACGACATCGGCACCATCTGAAATACGCTCGGCCGATAGCTGCCCCAGACAGTATCGCCGCCCACACCGCCAGATGACATCGCCGGCAGCGACCATCGTGCTTGGGTGCTCACCGGTATTCTCATATTCCGGCTATCCGGAATATCTCGCTGCCTGCGGGAACGATGTCGCCCGATTCGGGACGATTTACGGGAATTACGAACTCAGGCCGCGTCGCGCCGCCAGCGCAATTTGGTGATCGTTGATCTCCCACAGTGACCTGACACATACGTTGCCATCCGGCTTGTTGCGCAGCAGGTTCGTGCCGAATCTCTTGGCCGGCGCAGCGGGCGGAGTAGTCGGGTAAGCCGAGCAAGCTGCGTTGGAAGGCTGGGGAGCGCAGGACCGCGCGCAGCGCCGCGATGGGTTCGGTGTCGATGCCGAGTGCCGGCACCACGAGCAGCTCGTGGGTCCTGTCGGTTCGGGCGATCTCGATGGTTGCGAGCTCGCCGATGCGCTTGACGAGCGCCGCGATGGGATCTGCCGCGCCGCCGGCGCTGCGGTGCCGGGCCAGCACGACCGCATGGCACAAGCCGGTGGCCAGCGCCTCGCCGGCGTCGTGGACGCTGGCCTGGGTCCAGTGCAGCGATCCCCGGGGCAGCTGGTCGTGGTGCAACTCCAGCAGCGCCATTGTTGCCGGCGAGCGCAGTCCGCTGATGATCGTGGTCGCCAGGACGCACGCGGCACCGGCAACCGGAACCGGGCGCACCTCGGTGCCTGCGGGATAGCCGGTCGTTCCGACGGCGATGCGCAGGATCGCCTCGGTCTGCACGATCGCGTTCAGCGCGCCGGCGCCGCGCTGCAGCGGGACGGCGACCAGCGCCCGCCGGCCGGTGCGCGGGTCGACAACGCGGGCCAGCCGTAGACGGAGGTACTCGTCCAGGTGTCCGGGCGACGTCACCGCGCAGGCCAACCGCGCTACCACCCCGGCGTCGCCAGCGGATCCGCCGACCCTGGGTGTCCCGCGGCCGAGCATCCTGCGCAGCAGGGGCAACACGAAGCACATAAACGCACGCTCGGCCGAGGCCGGATAGCCCGGCACGCCGACCACCGGTACCGGGCGCTGGCCAGACAGCACTCCCAGCAGCACGGGATGCCCGGGCCGGATCGCCACGCCATGCACTGCGACTAGACCAAGGCGGCGCACCACCGCAGCGGTATGGTCGCCGCGCCCGGCGCTCGACCCGGCGATCACCAGCACGGCATCGGCATAGCGCGCCGCCGCCGCCACGGCCTGGGCCAGCTCATCGGGCCGGTCAGCCACGATCGGCAGCCGCCGGGCCACGCCGCCGCCCTCCTCGGTCATCCCGGCCAGCATCAGCGAGTTGGTATCGAGCACCTCACCGGGCGCGAGGACCGTACCGACCGGCCGCACCTCGTCCCCGGTCGGCAGGATGGCCACCACCGGTCGGCGCCGGACCCGGATCTCGCGGTGACCCGCAGCGGCCACCGCGGCCAGGTCAACCGGCCGGATGCGGTGACCGGCCGGCAGCACAATCTTGCCGGCCTGGATGTCCTCGCCGATGGCGCGGACGTGGCGACCGGGCACGACCGGATTGTCGATCTCGACACTACCGTCGTCCACGTGCCGGACGTATTCGCGCATGATCACGGCGTCGCGCCCGTCGGGCATCAGGCCACCGGTGTCGACGACGTCGAATTCTCCGGGTACCAACCGGGTGGGTCGCTGCGGTGTTGCGATGGCCGTGCTGACGGCTTGTACCGCGATGCCGTCCATGGCTGCGGCCCGGTAGGCCGGCACCGACCACACCGCACGCACCGGGTCCACCGTGACCCGCTCCCCGGCAGCGGTGACCTCGACGAACTCGGCGCTGGTCGCGGCTATCCACCCGGCTTCCACACACATTTGCATCCACACCCCGAACGACTCACCCACGGGATCCGCACGATCCCGTCGCGACCGCGCGTCGTCCATTGGTGTGCCGGGGGATGGCCACGTCGCCGCCACTGGGCCACCTCCGCATGCCATAAAAGCGTCAAATCAGCGCCCGGTTGTAGCGCAAC
>DASTKA010000118.1:0-2570 GCA_035716165.1 Mycobacterium sp.
CTCAACATCCAGATCGGTCGCCGTCAGGTGGTCAAGGCCGAGGTCTCGTCGCACCGCATCCAGGTGATCCGCGACGAGGGCGTCATCATGGACTTCCCGTGCAGCTACGGCGAGGCCGACAAGGCCCGCAACGTCACCCGCAACGGCATCCACGTGGTCAGCGAGAAATACTCCGACTTCTACATGTCCAACCCGGCCGCCGGTTACAGCAATATCCATGAACGCTGGGCGGTGCGGATCTCCAACAACGGCGAGTTCATCCACGCCAACCCGGCCAGCTCCGGCGCCCAGGGCAACACCAACGTCACCAACGGCTGCATCAATTTGTCGACGGGCGACGCCCAGCAGTATTTCCAGTCGGCGATCTACGGCGACCCCGTCGAGGTGACCGGCAGCTCGATCCAGCTGTCCTACTCCGACGGCGACATCTGGGACTGGGCCGTGGACTGGGACACCTGGGTGGCCATGTCCGCGCTGCCGCCGCCGAGCGCGCGGCCGCCGGCCAGCCAGATCCCGGTCACCGCACCGGTCACGCCGTCCAACGCGCCGACCCTGTCGGGCACTCCGACCACGTCGACGACACCGGCCACCAGCGGCCCGGCTACCCCTGGCGGTTAAACCGGGAGGCGTTCGCCTGGTCGCGCGGCTTCATCACGATCAAGTCCAGATCGACGTGCGACGGCCGTGAGGCGACGAAGCCGATCACCTCGGCCACATCGTCGGCGACCAGCGGCGTGATGCCCGTGTACACGGCGTCCGCGCGCTGTTGGTCGCCCTCGAAACGGACCAACGAGAACTCCGTTTCGACCGCCCCCGGTGCGATCTCGGTGAGCCGCACCGGCTTGCCCAGTAGCTCGCCGCGCAGCGTGCGGTGCAGCGCTCCCTGGGCGTGCTTGGCCGCCGTGTACCCGGCGCCGCCGTCGTAAACCTCAAGTGCCGCAACGGAAGTCACGGTGATGATCAGTCCGTCTCCGGAGTCGATCAGCTTGGGCAACAACGCGCGCGTGACCCGCAGTGTGCCGATGACGTTGGTCTCCCACATCCACCGCCAGTGCTCGAGGTCGGCATCGGCGACCGGCGCCAAGCCCCGGGCGCCGCCGGCGTTGTTGACCAGGACATCGACCCGGTCCACTTTGCTCGCCAATGTTTCCACCGCCGCCTCATCTGTGACATCGGCCACAACGGCGGTACCGCCGATTTCACTGGCCAGGGCCTGAATCCGGTCCTCGCGACGGGCCACCGCGACGACGTGAAAGCCCTGCGCAGCCAGCGTTCGGGCGGTTGCTGCGCCGATCCCCGAGCTGGCCCCGGTGACTACTGCGACTCGTTCATTCCTGCCAGTTTTAACCATCGAAACAACCTTAATGAACGTGCTAGATTTTGCGTGTGCTCCTCAGCGCCATGTCCAACACCACGACCACCGCGTGTCTATGCGCGGCGGGTGCGTGTTGTTGCTGCGCACTTTGCCGCTCCTGACCCCAGCCAGGTGTGGCCAAGACGGCCAGCAAATTCGGACAAAAGGACGCTCGTGCGCACGAATACCCTCACCCCTACCCATCATTCGCCCAGTCGTGCCGTCGGGCACCTGCCGAGTCAAAAGGGCCACCGCTCGGTGCGCCGGCAGATCGTGCCGCCGGCGCTGAACATCCCGGACTCGGCGGCGGCCTCCGTCTTCCGGGCCGTCCGGCTGCGTGGCCCCGTCGGCCGTGACGTCATCGCCGGCGTCACCTCGCTGAGCATCGCCACGGTAAACCGCCAGGTCATCGCGCTGCTGGAAGCGGGCCTGCTGCGCGAGCGCGCCGACCTGGCCGTCTCCGGCGCGATCGGCCGCCCGCGCGTGCCGGTGGAGGTCAACCACGAGCCGTTCGTGACGCTGGGCATCCACATCGGCGCGCGGACCACCAGCATCGTGGCCACCGACCTGTTCGGCCGCACCCTCGACACGGTCGAGACCCCGACACCGCGCAATCCGGCCGGGCCCGCCCTGGCGACGCTGGCCGACAGCGCCCGGCGTTACCTGCGGCGTTGGCATCGCCGGCGGCCGCTGTGGGTGGGGGTCGCCATCGGCGGCACCGTCGACGGCGCCACCGGCCAGGTGGACCACCCGCGGCTGGGCTGGCGGCAGGCGCCGGTCGGACAGGTGCTGGCTGACGCGCTGGGCCTGCCGGTTTCGGTCGCCTCGCACGTCGACGCCATGGCCGGCGCCGAGCTGCTCCTGGGCATGCGGCGATTTCTGCCCAGCTCGCCGACCAGCTTGTACGTCTACGCCCGCGAGACCGTCGGCTATGCGCTGGTGATCGGTGGGCGGGTGCACGTGCCGGCCAGCGGCCCGGGCACCATCGCGACCCTGCCGGCGCACTCCGAACTGCTCGGGGGCACCGGCCAACTCGAGTCCACCGTCAGCGATGAGGCCGTCGTGGCCATCGCCCGCCAGCAGCGCATTCTGCCGTTTGCGCCGCCGAACCGCGCCAACGGGTCCGCGACCGGTATCTCCGATCTGTTGCGGGTGGCCAGAGCCGGCAACCAGCAGGCCAAGGAGCTGCTCGGCGAGCGCGGCCGCGTGCTCGGTG
>DASTKA010000119.1:0-5260 GCA_035716165.1 Mycobacterium sp.
TGGCGGCGTTCTGCCGTGACCGGCTGGCCCCCTTCGAGGTGCCGGCCGACTTCCGGCAGGCCGACGAATTGCCGCATACCGCAAAGGGTTCGTTGGACCGCCGGGCGATGGCAGAGCAATTCGGCAAGAAGGCCTGAGAGATCAGGGGGCCTAGACGGCGGCGTTCATCCGGGCGGCCGCGGATTCCGGCATGGGTTCGTAGCGGGCGAACGACCGGGTGAATGACGCGGCGCCGTGCGCCAGGGACCGCAGGTCGATGGCGTAGCGGGTCAGTTCCACCTGAGGCACCTCGGCCCTGACCACCGTGCGCTCGTTGCCGGCGGTGTCGGAGCCCAGCACCCGGCCGCGCCGGCTGGACAGATCGCCCATCACCGCACCGACGAAATCGTCGGGTACCAGAACCGAGATCTCGTCGATGGGTTCGAGCAACGCCACCTTGGTCGCCGCGGCGGCCTCCCGCAGTGCGAGCGAGCCGGCCATCTGGAACGCGAAGTCCGAGGAGTCGACGCTGTGCGCTTTGCCGTCGAGCAGGGTGACGCGGATGTCGACCACCGGGTAGCCCGCGTGCACACCCTTCTCCATCTGGGCGCGCACGCCCTTCTCCACGCTCGGAATGAATTGGCGCGGCACCGCTCCGCCGACCACCTTGTCGACGAATTCGAACCCGGAGCCTTCGGGCAGCGGCTCCACCTCGATGTCGCACACGGCGTACTGGCCGTGCCCGCCGGACTGCTTGACGTGCCGGCCATGGCCTTTTGCCTTGCCGCTGAACGTTTCTCGCAGCGGGACCCGCAGCTGCACGGTGTCGACGGTGACTCCATACCGATTGGCCAGCGCGTCGAGCACCACACCGGCGTGCGATTCGCCCATGCACCACAGCACGATCTGGTGCGTTTCCTGGTTCTGCTCGATCCGCAGCGTCGGGTCTTCGGCGGCCAACCGTCCCAGCCCCACCGACAGCTTGTCCTCGTCGGTCTTGGCGTGGGCCGCGATGGCGACCGGCAGCAGGGGCTCGGGCATGGTCCACGGCTTCAAGACCAACGGCTCGGATTTGTCCGAGAGGGTGTCACCGGTTTCGGCGCGGCTCAGTTTGCCGATCGCGCAGATGTCGCCCGCCACCACGGTTGCGGCCGGGCGCTGCTGCTTGCCCAGCGGGAAGGACAGCACCCCGATGCGCTCGTCCTCGTCGTGGTCGGGGTGCGCGTGGCCGTTGCCGTTGGCGGCGCCGAAGAACGACGTAAAATGGCCCGACACATGGACCGTCGTGTCGGGCCTGATGGTGCCGGAGAACACCCGGACCAGGCTGACCCTGCCCACGTACGGGTCTGATGTCGTCTTCACCACCTCCGCGAGCAAGGGCGCGTTCACGTCACACGTCAGGGTGGCGTGCGGCGCACCGACCTGCGTGAAGACTTCCGGCAGCGGATGTTCCCGCGGAGACGGGAAGCCGCGCGTGGCGATCTCCAGCAATTCCAGGGTGCCGACACCGCTGCCACTGCAGACCGGAATCACCGGAAAGAACGAGCCGCGCGCGACGGCCCGTTCCAGATCGGCGATGAGCACGGATTCGTCGATGGGCTCCCCGCCGAGATAGCGCTCCATCAGTGACTCGTCCTCGGACTCCTCGATGATTCCCTCGATCAGGGCACCGCGGGCCTCCTCGATCTGCTCGGCATCGGCGGGATTCGGTGACTGCACGGTCCGTTTGCCGTCGGCGTATTCGTAACGGGTCTGCGACAACAGTCCGATCAGGCCACTGCAGGAGGGCAGGTCCGTGGGCAGGTAGAGCGGTAAGACCTTGTCTCCGAACGCATTCTGCGCGGCGGCCAGCGCCTCGGAGTAATCAGCGCGGGCGTGGTCGAGCTTGGTGATCACCACGGCGCGGGGCATGCCGACCTGGTTACATTCCTGCCACAGCGATTTGGTCGGCTCGTCGACATCTTCGTTGGCGGCGATCACGAACAGCGCGCAGTCCGCGGCCCGCAGGCCGGCTCGCAATTCGCCGACGAAGTCGGCGTACCCGGGCGTGTCGACCAGGTTCACCTTGACGCCGTCGTGGGACAGGGACGCGACGGCGACGCCTACCGACCGTTGCTGACGGATCTCGGCGTCGTCGTAGTCGCAGACCGTGGTGCCGTCGGCCACCGAGCCGCTTCGGGTCAGCACACCGGCGGCGACCAACAGCGATTCAATGAGTGTGGTTTTGCCGCCACCCGAGGGGCCCACCAGCACGACGTTGCGGATTTCGTCCGGGCCGCTGGCGGTAGGGGCGGTTCCCGCTCCTTGGGAAGTATTTGTCCTGTCGGCCATGACTTTCCTCCAGGTTGCCCGGGTCACACCATTGCTGACTTCGCTAGCACCTATCTAGCTACCATTCACCCAACTTCGGTAGACCACAAGACCGTCGGGCCAGATCGGGTGCCCAATCGCCGCTGCCGGTCGGGTCAGCGGTCAGTAATGCCAGCTGGACCAACGCCGCACCGCCACCGCAATGACCGGTCCGTCCAGTGAAACCGTCTGGTACTGAGGGTATTTCGCGCGCAGGAGCCGGCGGCCGATGTCAACGGCGTCTCCGTCGGTGTGGACGGCGGCGACCCCGTCGACGCGCACCCACCACAGCTGCGTCCAGTCGTCGGCGTAGTGATCGACGAGCAGGCTCACCTGGGGGTTGCTCTCGATGTTGGCCAGGCGGCGCAGCCGCTGCGTCGTTTTGGGTTTCGCGTCGACGGCCGTATAGACGACGCCGCCAGCAACCGCGAAGACGACCGGTACCAGGTGCGGTCGGTCGCCGGGCGCGACCGTGGCCAGCCGGGCCACCCGGGACCGGGTGAAGCAGGCCTTGGGGTCGAAGTCGCCCACCGTGTCAGCTTAGGACCCGCGGTAAATCGGCGCCGGAGCCTCCGCGCTGGTCAGAACCTGACACATGCCGTGCATAGCTATCTGCATTACGGTTATATACACACACATGTGCCGCCAAGAGCCTGAGGCAGGGACAGTTTGTGCGCTACCGCGAAGCAGGAGGGTGACACCGATGAGCAAATCGCACCACCGCTCGGTCTTGTGGTCATGGTTGGCCGCCGTGCTGACCGTGACTGGGCTGGGCCTGGGGCTGGGTTCCGGCGTGGGCCTTGCGCCGGCGTCGGCGTCGCCATCCGGCCTGGCGCTGGATCGGTTCACCGACCGTCCCTTGGCGCCGATCGATCCGTCGGCACTCGTCGGTCAGGTCGGGCCGCAGGTGGTCGACATCGACACCAAATTCGGCTACAACAACGCCGTGGGCGCCGGGACCGGCATCGTGATCGATCCCAACGGCGTCGTTCTGACCAACAATCACGTGATCTCCGGCGCCACCGATATCAGCGCATTCGACGTCGGCAACGGGCAGAGCTACGCCGTTGACGTGGTCGGCTACGACCGCACGCAGGACATCGCGGTGCTGCAACTTCGCGGCGCGGCGGGCCTGCCGACCGCCGCGATCGGCGGTGAAGCCACGGTGGGAGAGCCCGTCGCCGCACTCGGCAACGTCGGTGGCCAGGGCGGCACGCCCAACGCCGTGACCGGGAAGGTCGTCGCGCTGAACCAGAGCGTCTCGGCATCCGACACGCTGACCGGCGCGCAAGAGAGCCTGGGCGGCCTGATCCAGGCGGACGCCCCGATCAAGCCGGGTGATTCCGGCGGTCCCATGGTGAACAGCGCCGGGCAGGTGATCGGCGTGAACACCGCCGCCACCGACAGCTACAAGATGTCCGGCGGCCAGGGCTTCGCCATTCCGATCGGACGCGCGATGGGTGTGGCCGGACAGATCCGGTCCGGCGCCGGCTCGAACACGGTTCATATCGGGCCGACGGCGTTTCTCGGTCTGGGTGTGTCGGACAACAACGGCAAGGGCGCGCAGGTGCAGCGGGTGGTCAGCAACGGGCCCGCCGCGGCGGCCGGCATCGCGCCCGGCGACGTCATCACCGGCATCGACAACGTCGCGGTCAACGGGGCGACGTCGATGACCCAGGTTCTCGTTCCGCACCACCCGGGAGACAACATCGCTGTGCATTACCTGTCCGCCAACGGCGGTGAGCGCACCGCGAACATCACATTGGCGGAGGGACCGCCGGCCTGATATCCGCGCCGATGAGACACGACGGGGTCAATTCTATTGACACCCCGCGTGTTTCGCTGCAAGCGCGTGGGCGTGATTCCGAATGTCGCGCCTAGGGTACCCGTGGCATCGTGGATTTGATGAACGACGCAAAAGAAGCTGTCGAGCACCATCCCGAGGGGGGCAGTCACGTCCAAGACGGCGTCGTCGAGCACCCCGACGCCGAGGACTTCGCCAACGCCGCCGCGCTGCCCACCGACCCCACGTGGTTCAAGCACGCGGTGTTCTACGAGGTTTTGGTGCGGGCGTTTTTCGACGCCAACGCCGATGGTGCGGGTGATCTGCGTGGTCTGTTGGGCCGCCTCGATTACCTGCAGTGGCTGGGCATCGACTGCATCTGGCTGCCGCCCTTCTACGACTCGCCCCTGCGCGATGGCGGATACGACATCCGCGACTTCTACAAGGTGCTGCCCGAATTCGGGACGGTCGAGGATTTCGTCGCGCTACTCAACGCCGCGCACGAACGGGGAATCCGGGTCATCACCGACTTGGTGATGAACCACACATCTGATTCGCACCCCTGGTTCCAGGAGTCGCGGCACGACCCGGACGGTCCGTACGGCGACTTCTACGTCTGGAGCGACACCAGCGAGAAGTACACCGATGCCCGAATCATCTTCATCGACACCGAAGAGTCGAACTGGACCTTCGACCCGGTGCGAAGGCAGTTCTACTGGCATCGGTTCTTCAGCCACCAACCCGACCTCAACTACGACAACCCCGAAGTGCAGAACGCGATGCTCGATGTGCTGCGCTTCTGGCTCGATCTCGGGCTCGACGGCTTCCGGCTCGACGCCGTGCCCTACCTGTACGAGCGCGACGGAACGAATGGCGAGAACCTGCCCGAGACGCACGCGTTCCTCAAGCATTGCCGCAAGGTGATCGACGACGAGTTCCCCGGCCGGGTGCTGCTGGCCGAGGCGAACCAGTGGCCGGCCGACGTCGTGGAGTATTTCGGCGACCCGAAGACCGGCGGCGACGAGTGCCACATGGCGTTCCACTTCCCGCTGATGCCGCGCATCTTCATGGCGGTGCGGCGCGAGTCGCGCTTCCCGATCTCGGAGATCATGGCCCAGACACCGGCCATCCCCGACAACTGCCAGTGGG
>DASTKA010000120.1:0-6591 GCA_035716165.1 Mycobacterium sp.
AAATACCCGCGAATAGCCTTGTCGGACAACGGTTTCAGCGGCATCGGTGTCGGAGTCGACGACGAGAGCGGCGCCGGGATCCCAGGCAGGGCGCGCCAGGATCAGATGAGGGATGCGCAACTCAGTGCACGCGGCGGCGGCGTGTGCCGTCATGGTCGCCGCGAACGGGTGGGTGGCGTCGACGACGGCGTCGATGTGCTCGTCGTGCAGCCAGCGTCGCAATCCGTCGACCCCGCCGAACCCGCCGATGCGTACGGGGCCGACCGGTAGGGCCGGATCGGGCACCCGGCCGGCCAGGGAGCTGACGAGGTCGATGCGGCGGTGCAGCGTCTGTGCCAGTGCGCGGGCCTCGCCGGTGCCGCCGAGCAGCAGGACTCGCATCAGTGCCGGCTCCCCCGGCGCCGCCCGGTCGAGTACAGATAGCTGTCGGTGAATTCCCCGGCGGTCAGCGCGTCGCCGACGATGATGACGGCGGTCTTGGTGATGCCGGCCTGATGCATCTGCTCGGCGATGTCCGCCAGCGCGCCGCGCAGGATCACCTCCTGCGGCCAGCTCGCGAAAGCCACGACGGCTGCGGGTGTTTCGGGGCGGTAGCCGCCCTCGAGGAGTTGCGGAACGATGGCATCGATTTGGGCGGCGGCCAGGTGCAGTACCAGGGTCGCGCCAGATTGGGCGAGGGCCTTCAAATCTTCGCCCGGCGGCATGGCCGTCGACAGGGTCGCCACCCGGGTCAGTGTCACCGTCTGCGCCACCCCGGGAACGGTGAGCTCGCGCTTCAGCGCGGCCGCGGCGGCAGCGAAAGCCGGCACACCGGGCACGATTTCGTAATCAATGCCCAGGGCGTCGAGCCGGCGGCACTGCTCGGCCAGCGCGCTGTACAGCGAGGGGTCACCGGAATGCAGCCGCGCCACGTCGTGGCCGTCGGCGTGCGCCTCGCTGAGCAAAGTGGTGATCTGTTCCAGCGTCAGCGGGCCGGTGTCAACGACTTTCGCGTCGGGCGGACACAGCGCGAGCAGGTCGTCGGGCATGATCGATCCGGCGTACAGGCAGACCGGGCAGGCTTGCAGAAGTCGCTGGCCGCGCACGGTGATGAGGTCGGCCGCACCCGGCCCGGCCCCGATGAAATACACCGTCACTTGGTCACCGCCCACTGGGTGACGGGATACTGCGGGCGCCAGCCGGTGAAGGCGCCCAGCGGCTCGCCGTGATAGTGCTGGAAGCGTCGCAGCTGGCCACCGAGGCGCTGATATGCCTGCGTCACAACGGCTTCCGACTCGGTGGTGACCACATTGACGACGAGTCGCCCGCCGGAGGGCAGGTTGTCCAGGCAGGCGTCGAGCAGTCGAGGCTGGGTCAGTCCTCCGCCGATGAAGATCGCCGACGGCGGCTCGGCGCCGTCGAACGCCTCGGGGGCATCGCCGCGCACGTCGATGCAAACCCCGAAGGCCGCGGCATTGAATTCGATATTGTGTCGGCGTTGCTCGTCGCGCTCGAATACCACTGCGCTGCAACCACGCCCACTGAGGCACCACTCGACACTGATGCTGCCCGAGCCCGCACCGACATCCCACAACCGCTCCCCCGGACGCGGCGCCAGGGCGGCCAACGTCACCGCGCGGATGCCCTGTTTCGTGATCTGCCCGTCGTGAGTGAAGGCGTCGTCGGGCAGCGGTGACACGCGCTCGTCGGGCAGGTAGCGCACGGCGATCACGTTGAGGTCGTCGAGGTCTCGGTCACCGGGCCAGTCGCGCGCGGTGCCGTCGTGGCGGTGCTCGTCGGGACCGCCCAGCCGTTCGAGGACGGTGAATTCGGAGTCCTGGCGCCCATGGGCATTGAGCAGCGCAGCGAGCTCGTCGGGCGTGGATTTGCTTTGTGACAGCACGATCGCTTGGCCGCCGCGGCGCACCGCGGTGTGCGGTTGCGCGGTGACGAGACTGATCACTTCGGTGTCGTGGACGTTCCAGCCCATTCGTGCGCACGCCAACGTTACGGAGGACACATGCGGCAGGACGTTGACGTTGTCGCGTCCGTGCAGTCGGATCAGGGTGCCTCCGATGCCGTGCAGCAGCGGATCGCCGCTGGCCACCACGTGCACGTCGCCCGTGTGCTCGTCGAGCAGCGTCTGCAGCGCGGGCAACATCGGTGACGGCCATTGGCGTCGGGGTGCGGGCACCGTGTCGTCCAGAAGGTCGAGTTGGCGCTTGGAGCCGTAAATGACTGCGGCCCTTCGGAGTTCGGAGCGCGATGCATCGCCGAGTCCGGCCATGCCGTCGGCGCCGATACCGACCACGATGATCATGAGCGCCGCTCCTCATCGCGCTGGTCTGCATCGTCCGCGTCGCGGATCATCGCGGCATCCTGCGCCAGACGAACTGCGGCAGCATTCGCATCACGGCCGCCGCGGGCCCTAACGCCCACGGGATCCAGACCGTGCGGCGGCCCTTGGCGAGCGCACGCGCGGTCGCGGCGGCCACCTCCTTGGGCGTGCTGGACAGCGGTGCGGGCGTCATGCCTTCTGTCATTCGCCCGACGACGAATCCCGGCCGGGCGATCAGCAGCCGGACGCCGGTGCCGTGCAGCGCGTCGGCCAAGCCGCTGGCGAATCCGTCCAGGCCGGCCTTGGCGGAGCCGTAGACGTAGTTGGCGCGACGCACGCGCGCACCGGCGATCGAGGAGAACACCACCAGCCGGCCTCTGTCCGCTTTGCGCATGGCGGTGGCCAGGTGGGTGAGCAGGCTCACCTGGGCGAGGTAGTCGGTGTGCACGACGGCGACAGCGTGCGCGGCGTCGGTTTCGGCGCGTGCCTGGTCGCCCAGGATTCCGAACGCCAGCACCGCGGTGCCGATAGGACCGTGCTCGGCGACGATCGAGGCGACCAGCGGGCCGTGCGACGCCAGGTCGTCGGCGTCGAATTCTCGGGTGTCGACCGCCGCGGCGCCCGCGGCTTTGAGGGCGTCGACCTGTTCAGCGAGCTGATCGGCGTTGCGGGCGGCCAGCACGACCGTCGTTCCCGGCGCCAGAAGTCGCGCCAGCTCGATGCCGATCTCGCTGCGGCCGCCCAGGATTAGTACTGGACCTGCGCCCGTGTCGTCCACGGCTGCGATTATCACCTGCGCTAGCGTGGGCGGTGATGGCGAATACCACTACCCGGCTCACCGACGACGCGTTGGCGTTCCTGTCGGAACGGCATCTGGCGATGCTGACCACGCTGCGAGCCGATAATTCGCCGCACGTGGTGGCCGTCGGATTCACCTTCGATCCCAAGACGCACATCGCGCGGGTCATCACCACCGGGGGTTCGCAGAAGGCGGTCAACGCCGATCGTGGTGGATTGGCCGTGCTCAGCCAGGTCGATGGCGCACGCTGGCTGTCGTTGGAGGGCCGGTCCAAGGTGAACAACGACGTCAGCGCGGTGCGTGACGCCGAGCTGCGATACGCCCAGCGCTACCGCACGCCAAGGCCCAATCCGCGACGCGTGGTCATCGAGGTGCAAATCGAGCGGGTGCTCGGGTCGTCGGATCTTTTGGACCGGGGCGAGTAGACGCGGGATTTAGCGCTCTTCGTCACTGGACAGGTAGCTCGCTTACACGCCCATCCGAATCGGGTGCTCCAATTGCCGTCCCTAGCTCTGTTTCCTGCGAGCGTCATACTCCGTCCCCGACGTGTCATCCCAAAACTTCGGCGACACATCCGTCACCCGATCTTCCGGGGCAACGGCGTCGACTTTTGCCTGGAACTCATCAAACATCTTACGTGCGGCCGCCAACTCTTCTTCTGTAGGTGGAGTTACGCCAGCCTCTTCCGGCGTTGAGAAGATCTTTCCTGCGATTTCCCTACTCACTCTGGTTCTCCTCGCTCGTGTTACTACTAAGCGTCACGTCTGACCTAGCGTTCAATCATCTCAATAATTGTTTTGCCTGTTAGCGGATCGATTGTCTTACCCGCAACATAGAAATGCGAACCGGGAGCGAACAATATTTCACGCTCGCCTGGAAACAATGACACGGATGAGATGTCTCTGCCTGTTTTGGAAGAGATTCTAAACTCTACGTTCCCGCTAAATGCCGTAGACCTCGCAACCGCGGGATTCGTTGAAGCACTCAAGAATGCCTTTTCTGTGATGACTTCACCTGGTCGATATTGCGCGAGCACTTCTGGGGGAAGGTCCGTACCGCGGACGACAGGGCCGTGATAAAGCGGAAGCTTTTGCAGCGCAGTTTTAATGGCTTCGATACGAGCCAGTTGAGACGCCTCCACGGCATTGCCCCTTAACGCGTCGTTTAGATCTCGATATCCGAGCCCAGTGTAATCGTCCATTGCCGAAAGATCATCGGGCCCGAAGTCATCTGTCCGGCTTGGATAGTCGTGGTCGGCAAGGTGCTGATGATCCGACCCTTTATCGCTTGGTTCACGAGGCGCGTCATTCTGCACGGGCGGCTTGGGTTGGGGCCCGCCACCCATCGGCTCGTCATCGGTGGGCCCATGGGGACCGCCATTAAGCGCTGGCTTTGGCCCACCGCTTGGAGGACCACCGTCGACAGGAAGATGCGGGCTGCGACCGGGCGCCGGTATACCAGTCGGGCGACCGCCCGGCGGCAGCAAATGAGACGCCGGTTTGGCTGGCGGAGCAGTTTGCGACGAGCGTGGAGCGGCGGGCGCCGACGCGACGGGTGATCCGCCCTGCGGGGATGTCGCACGCCCAGGCGCGTATTCAGTCATCTGCGGAATCGCGGACGGTGCCCGTTCTCCTGTCGCGGCATCTAATGGCGCGAGAGGTGCACGGGCAGCGGGCACTTCAGCCGGTGCACGGGGGCGGTCCTCCGGCACCAACCGTGGCTGCGGCGGTTCATTTTCGGGTGCCGGTTCGTGTGGACCGCCCGGCGACACCGGTTCATGCGGACCCTTCGTAACGGGGCCCGCTGGTTCGTGCGCACCCTCCGCCTGTACGGATGCCGGTTCGCGTGGGCCGCCGGCGGGCACCGACGCCGGCTCGTGCGGGACCTCCGCCGGCACTGATGTCGGCGCGTGCGGCGCAGCTGGCGGGTCGCCAGCCCCCGCCGATGGCGACGCGGGCGCCGGATCATGCGGATCGCCATGGACCGCCGGTGTCGATGGCGGCGCGGCCGCTTGGTTCGATGGGCCGCCCGTTGCGACAGGTCTAGTCGCCTCGGGCACCGGCGCCGTCGTCGGCGCATGAGCCCCGCCAGGAGCCCCATCGACCGGACGCGGCGTCACCTCGACCGCCGGTCCAATCGGCTTGCCGGATGGCAATGCAACCGGACTGCCACTCGTAGGCGGCTTGATCTCGGGCAAATCCTTGGTAACGCCTTCGAGGTTCTTGGGCAGGTCGGCGCTCGCCTTGGTGATGTCACTCAGCGCACCCCGGGTGGTAGCGATGTCGCCAAGCCCTTCACCCGGTTTTCCGCCCGCGCGCCCAGCCGCGCCGGCAGCTTCCGCCTCTGCCTCGGCACCACGTGCGGCCACCCCAGCGCCGTCAGCCGCAGCGCCAGCTTCACCGGCCCCGGGTACGAAGAGCGTCGCAAGGTCGAACAGGTTCTCCCCAGCGCCCAATCCCGGCCGATCCCGACTCCAATCTTCAAGGTGCAGCAGGGATTTGATTTGCTGTAGCTCTGTTTCCCCCGCCTCTTCGGGGTTGATAAGGGCGTTGAAGAGACTGCCTTTCCAGACGTTTTTTGCCAGCCCCGTCCAGGTCGCTGCATAGCCCTCGGGATCGACGGCACCCCAGACCGGAAGAAGGTCACCCATGCTGGACGCCATGCCCACGGCGCCTTTGAGGAAACCCTCGTTCGCATTGAGCCACGTGTCGAACACAGTCGCCACCTGGTTTCCGACCGCGTCCCCCAGGAAATCCTTGAGCTGGCCTCGCATGTACTTTTCGAATTTGACCACCAGGCCATCCATGACCTGCATTCCGACTTTCATTCCCTGCTCAGCGGCACGGGCTTCGCGTCCCAAATCGTGCAGAACGCCGTTGATGTCCTGGGCGATCTTCTTGATCTCGTCCAGGGCGTCGCCTTTGACAATCAACATCAGGTCGTGCCCTAGGTCAGACAGAGACCCCAGCCGGTTCAACAGATCCCGAATATGACTGTGAGCCTGATTCACCTGGTCGGCGAAGCTATCGAGCTTGGTCGCGAGTTTGCCGGACAGATCACCGACTTGCACAAAGCAGTCGCCGATGTTCGACAGGGCCTCGTCGATCTTCGCGCCTTCGGGTATGTGTTGCCCGTCAAATAGCAACTTCGAGGCGTTGAGCGCGCCCTGCATGCCGCCTGCGGCCGCACCGAAACTGCGCCAACGGGCCGCGGCTGCATGCAACCCGCCGACGTCGCCGTCCGGCCACACATCGTCGACGAAGGACTCAACCACCGCCCAAAGCAACGGCGGCGGCTCACCCTTCCCCCACGTTCCGGGCGGGCCGGGAGGCGTGATCTCGCCCGGCGGGGGCGGTGCCTGCAAGACGCCACCACCGCCACCCAACGTCGATGCCGACTCAGCCTTCGAATAGTTCGCCGCGCCCTGCTGAATGAGAGCCCCGCATTTCCGGCATGCGTTGATCCCTGCGGCCGC
>DASTKA010000121.1:0-10073 GCA_035716165.1 Mycobacterium sp.
TGACGGTGCGACCGCAGGGCGTCGACCCGCGAGTAGGGATTGCGGGGGTGGCCGTAAATCGGCTCGTCTTCTTCGAACCAGCGCAACGGATTCCACTCGAACCGCACGGTACCGGCCAGCGGTCCATCGCCGTCGAACACCCGCGCCGCGGACTCGTGAGTCCGACCCGCACCCACCAGGGAGTAGAGCCGTGACGGGCCGAATTGCACCTTCTGGGCGTGGTTTTCGTCGTGCAGGAACTCGGAACGAACGTCGACGAGCGGGATGTAGTACTGCGGGTAGTAAGGGACTTCCCACACGTACCGGGCGGCGGTGGTGTCAAAGACCAGCGCGTCGCCGAGATAACCGCGGACCCGGCGCGGGGCGGGTTCGATCCTGCCGCGCGCGGCGGCCATCTGCGGATAGTCTGCTTCGGCGGTCATCGCTGGGCTACTGATCCTTGGAGGCCAGACCGGCGGGAGCGTGACCGATCGCCTTGTGGATGGCGTCGGCCAACGCCAGCGCGCTCTCCTCGGTCAATTCCAGGGCCACCCGCGCCGACGGGCCGAGCCGTGGGTTGATCACATCGATGTTGACCGTGTGGCCGTAGGGCGCGTGGACGGGATGATCGACATACACCGTCGCGCGGTTCGCGCCGAACCACCCCGTCGCGCCCTTGCCGCTGCCGTCGATCTCGACGTGTTCGGTGAGATAGGTGCACATGGAGGATGCCTAGCCTTTCAGGTGGGTGGCGAAGAACTCGTCGATGCGCCGCCAGCCGTCCACCGCGGCCTCCGGCCGGTACGCCGGCCGGTCGACGGAGAAGAACGAATGGCCCGCCCCCTCATACGAGTGGAACTCGTGCGGCTTGTCCAGCTTGTCGAGCTCGGAGTCCAGAGTGGCCACAGCGGCGGGGGACGGAAACCGGTCGTCGAGGCCGAACAGGCCGAGCAGCGGGCAACTGAGGTTTGAAGCCAGGTCCAGGATCGGTTTCATAGCCTTGGGCATGCCCTCGGGCGGGTCCTCGACGATGAACGCGCCGTAGCAGTCCACCGCCGCATCGAACGGCAGCGAGCACGCCGCAAGGTAGGCGTGCCGTCCACCCGAGCAGTGCCCGATGACACCGAACTTGCCGTTGGCTCCCGTCAACCCGCGCAGGTGCTCCACCGCGCCCGCGACGTCGCCGACCAATCGTTCGTCGGGCACCCCGCCCGCGGCCCGCGCCGCGGCCGCCGCGTCGTCGGGCGCGGCGCCCGGGGCTTCCCGCGAGTAGAGGTTGGGCGCGACGGCGTTGTAACCACTGACGGCGAGGCGGCGGACGAACTCCTTGGTCTCCCGGTCGTAGCCGGGCATGTGGTGGATCCACACCACGCCGCCGCGCGATTCCTGCGCGAGCGGCACGGCGTGGTAGGCCTCGATCTCGTCACCGCCGTGCGCGGTGATCGTGACGGTTTCTGCGCGTATGGCGTCTGCGCTGGGTGCGTTCATTGCGACTCCCTTTCACCGCTCCGGTGGGCGCTCCCGTTGTGGCGGTAACCGGATGCGGGGCACACGCGGCAGCCCGGGCCACTCCGCCGAGAACCAACGTAGCCGAACCTGACGCGGGTTCAGTGCCGCTTGTCGCGCACCTTGTACGTCGAGGGCCACGACTTTCGGGACTCGTCTCCGGTCAACGGAGTTCCCATCCCGCCGACCTTGACGGCATAGGCCTCCTTGCCCGGGCCGACCTCACGATTGGCGTGTTCGGTGGCCAGGAAGTAGAGCTCGTCGATGGTGGCTTCGTCGTAGGCGACGAACGAGGTTTCCCGCGCGAGGTCGTCGATCCCCACCAGCATCCGGTCCGTCAGCAGTCGCGACGCCACCGCCGCGAGTCCCACCAGCCCGAAGGGAATGATCCAGTAGCAGAGAAACGACAGCGGGGTCTTGGTGTCCAGCATGAGGGCGGCGGTGGTCCCGGCAGGCCCTGCCGGCCCTTCCAGGATCGACGGGATCACCGACGACACCGTCATCCCGGCGAACGTCGCGACCCACAGCCAGGTGAGGATCTTGACGATCCGGCCGAACAGCTCGGTTTTGATGACGTCGGGAGCTTGTTCGGCCGCCGCGAATTCGGTCACGAAGGGCTTGCCGACGAGCACCCCGATCAGCGTCACCAGGAAGATCCCGGCGTTGCTCAGCGGCAGTATCCACCGCTCGAGGAATGACTCACTGAGCGTGAAGGCCAGCACGGCAAGGATCAAAAGCACTGCGGCGGAAGCAAAGTCGAAGAACTGCCACTTTCTGCCGACCGCTCCCCCCGCCCCCAGGCTGGCGGCGGCGATCGCCAGCGCGACCAGCACGGCCGCGGCGAACGGTACGTTACCGACGAGTACCCAATACACGATCCACGGCGCGAGGCCGAACAGCATGCCCATGCTGGGTCAGTGTATGAGTGGCGGATTGCGGTGCCGTCGGCGGCATGGCCCAAAATCTTGGTCCGCCCGTCCCGGCCACACGGGAAGGCTCTGCGTACCCGTCAACCGCAAGCTCGCGCAACCGAATTCAGGTTCACCCGGACGGCGTGGCGTTCAGCGCCATCGCCACGAAGTCCAGACGCCACAGCGACCGGAAGAGCGTGCGCCCGAAGTCCCGCAGGAGCTCGCCGTCTTCCGGTCTGACGTCGCCGCGCTGCGCCACGCAGTCGACGATTTCGTTGATCGTGCGACGGCCGTCGATGTGCGCGACGAAGGGCAGCTGAGCCGGGTTGAGCTTCAGCGTCGCGCCGGGCAGGTGAATCGTCTCGCCGGACAGCAGGCAGGCCGCTCGCAGCTGCGGGACGTAGTCGAAGCAGGACGCCGCCGAGAAGTCGATCGCATAGTCCTGTTTCGGGCGTTCCGGGCGGCAGGCGAGGAAAAAATGGGTGGCGTTCGCCGGTTGCAGGCGTTCCATCACCGACCACAGTTTTTCGTCGGGCAGCTGGTTGAGCACCGACTGGAACTGGCTGGCGGGCGCGACGAAGTCGTGCGGGTAATACGGCGTGTTGCGCAGCCAGCCCTGGAACGCCAGTCCGGCCGCATCGACCAGGTCCAGACATTCCCCGACGGTGTAGCTCCGTTGGCGGGCGTGCAAGAAGGTGTCGACGAGAGCGCCCTCGGACATCAGATCGGTCGCGCTCTGCAGGTAGGAGCGGACCGGGTGGTCCTGCGGTAGTACCGCGATCGCCTGGACGACCAGTTGAACCGACGCCTCGTCCTGCGACAGCCCGAGGTCGCGAAACGCCGATTCGAGCATGTCGACGCCGATCCGGCCGTACTTCGCGTAGAGCATGACGCCCAGCACCCCATCGCGCCGCAGGCACTCGCCGAGCGCCGTCAGCCCGGCGAGTGGATCGGCCATGTGGTGCAGGACGCCGCTGGAGACGATGAGGTCGAAGTCGCTCGACAGCGCCGAGACCTCTTCGATCGGAAGCAGATGCATTTCCAGGTTGTCCAGGCCGTGCCTGTCTTTCAGATCCCGATGGTGATTCAGCGCGGACTGGCTGACGTCGATGGCGACCACTTTGGCGTCGCGGTTCATGTAGGCCAGCACCGCCGCCTGGAAGGTGCCACACCCCGCAACGAGGATGTCGAGGTCCGGCTTGTATTCGCGGCTCGGCCACAGGACCTGATGGGCCCAGTAGGGATCGAACCAATCCCAGTGGTTGGTGGTCCACGCCGCGAGATCGGTTACCGGGGGCGGATATTCCCACCGATCGTATTGGCGGGAGACGCGGTCGCCCCGCGGATCCTCGGTCACTTCGGCGCTGGCTCCTTCGCGGTGGCAGATCGCGCAACCCTACGACTACTGCACCGAATTCCGCAGCACGTGCAGGCCTTCCCCCGCGCGCGGCCGGCACCTGCGGGCGGTTACTGGTCGCCGGCTTCTTCCCGGGCGTAGTGGACCATTCGCTCGCTGAGGCGAACTAGCGGGTCTTCGTGCCCGCTGGGCATGGTGTAGGCCAGCTGGCGCAACTCGATGGCGAATCCGTACAGATCCTGGCTTAGAGACGCAACATTCATCAGACGACTTCCCACATGTGTGGAGTTTTATGGAAGCTGTAAACGCCCGACGGCTCTTCCCGATCAGACCACCACCGGAATGCGCTTGCGCCGCTACGCCTACCCAAATTCCCCTTCGTCGCAAACCTCGGCGCCCATCGCATGAGCGCGCCTCCGGCCGGGTGTGCGTTTTGACCGGCCGCCGTTCGGGTAACCGAGCCACGATCGTGACCGGAGTTTGCACGGAGTTAGCAGGGCGAATGAACACCCTTGCGTTGCTCGCTGGCCGCTACGAGGTGCGCGGCAAGCTGGGTCGTGGCGGCATGGCCGAGGTTCGCGACGGCTGGGACACCCGGCTGCGCCGACCGATCGCGATCAAGCTCATGTATCCGGCGGTAAGCGCCCAGAGCGGCATGCGGAACCGCTTCGAGGCGGAGGCACAAGCGGCCGCGGCGCTCAACCACCCGAACATCATCGCGGTCTACGACAGCGGCGAGCATGAGGGCAGCCCGTTCATCGTGATGGAACGGTTGCCCGGGGAAACCCTGGCTCACGAGATGGCCCGTGGTCCGCTACCGCAGGAACGAGTCCGCGTCATCCTCGACAACGTCCTCGCCGCGCTGACCGCGGCGCATCATGCCGCCATTCTGCACCGCGACATCAAGCCCGGGAACATCCTGCTCGCCGCGGGGGGCGACATGATGAAGGTCGGGGATTTCGGGATCGCCAAGACTCCGGAGGCCACCCACACGCTCACCGGCCAGATCCTCGGCACGATCGCCTATCTGAGCCCCGAGCGACTCGCCGGTGCACCCGCGTGTGTGGCTGACGATCTTTATGCGCTCGGCGTCGTGGGCTACGAAGCGCTTGCCGGGCATCGCCCGTTCCCCCAGGAGAACATGGCCGCGCTCGCCGGCGCCATTCTGCACGGAAACCCGCCACCGCTCGCGGGGCTGCGACCCGACGTCGATCCCGGTCTGATCGCGGTGATCGAACGCGCGATGGCGCACGACCCACGGCAGCGGTTCAGCAGCGCCGAGGAGATGCGCGCCGCGCTGCACAACAGCCGTCTCCCCCTGGCCCCGGTTGGGCAGGTCGCCCCGCCGCCCTATCCCCGCACCAAGTTGCTGCAGGCGCCGGTCCCCGGACTGCCCACCAACACTTTTGTCCCGGCAAGGGTCACGTCGACGACGAGCCGTCAAAGAAAGGTGCTGAGCATCCTGGCGGTCGTGGCCGTGCTGATCCTTATCCCATTAGCGCTCGCGCTTGATGCGTCGTCGTCGCACGCCCCCGCCGGTCCGGTGACCACCAGCACGCCGGCACCCGTGCCCGTCAGTAACGCCGAGACGACGCCGCCCCCGCCACCGCAACCGCCTCCGGTCCCGGCTCCCCCATGGCATGGCCCTGGTAAAGGACACGGCAAGGGCGGGGGAGGTTAAATCTGAGCTCGGAGCGGCGTTGCCGCCCTCAACGGCGTGCCGCCATCGTCCGCACGTGACGCGATCAACACAGAGCCGGCCGTTTACTCGCATTTGCACCGGGCATCCCGAGCGCAACTTGCGAAGGAATACCAAGAGATGGTCTTGCCAACAGGAAGAACACCTACAGCGATGCTTGCCTCCACCACCGAGCGCCAACTTCGGCGGTGCCTCGAAGGCGTCCGGTTTCCGGCCAGTCGGGATGATCTGCTCGCTGCCGCGGTTCGCCACGGGTGTGACGAGGAAACCGTGGAGTCCCTACGCGCCGTCCCATCCATGACGTACACCAACGCCACTCAGGTTCTCGCGCAAGCCAGCGTTCGAATAACGCAGTGTTGATGAAGCGGGTTGAACGGGTGAAGCCATGACTCTGATGCGATCCCATCGCTAAACGGAACTACCCCTGGGGAGTCCGGGCCAGCATGGTCACCGCCCGTGCAGCCTGAGCCGAGTCGACATCGGCAGCCCAGCGCATCGCGTAGAGATCCTGCCTGGCACGCTGTGTGCGCCATGCCTCCAGCATTGCCGCGGCGCGGTCCTCAGGCCATTCGGCAATGATTCTCTCGTCGAGGCCGTTGGCGTCCGGGAACGACGTGCGCCTGCGGCGCTCGTGGCGGGCGATCCGACGGCTGAGGGGAACGCCAGCGACCAATTCACCCATGAGCATGCCCACGACCACTCCCTCGACAATCGTCAGCATGTCGGCAAATACCCGCTATGCAAAGTCATGATGTTGGTCGCGTCCCAGACGAGCACGCGGCCAGTATGGCGCGCGAGACGTCACGATACTGATAAGCGCCAGCGGTCTTTAAATCACGATGTGGACCGGACGTCGTGACCACCCAGCCCGGCGCGCCCCGGCAATGATTCGGTTCAACAATGACGCTCTTCGTTCCTGCCCAGCTGGGGCCGCTCGAAGGTGGTTCTGTGCGTCAGGAAGCAGCTCCTCCGAGCAGGCGTAATCGGGCCGCTGTCACCACTGCCTCGGCTTCTGCGATTGCTGCTTCCGCCGCCGCTGCCCTGTCTTCTGTCTCGGCCTCCGCCGCCTCGGCCTCTGCCTCTGCTGCCTCATCGCGGCAAGCCGCATCTCCGCGTGTCAGGGCCAGCGCGTAAACCAACACCCCGGCGCAGGCCACGACGGACACCACGGGCCCCGCTGCGGCGGTGAGGATGAACGCAAAGGAAAAGCTCAAGACAATGAGCCAAATCAGCCTTCTCATCATGGACCTTAAGTCGGCTGGTAACGCATTTACGTTACGCAGGACCCGACGGCAGATCCGCGACCTCGCGACCATTGCGCAGAACTGGCCTCGACAGGCGGTCATTGCTGCCCCTGAGTGTCCACGCACAGCCACCTACGCCAAGTCACGTGGGAATCAGATCGGGAGCTGTCACCAGTTGTCGTTGGGTTGGCCGCCTTGCCCGATCGAATCTTGGGCGGAGTTACGCCAGCTGATCTTGGGGTATCGGCTCGGGCAGCGTGTTCGCCTTTGTGGTCATGTCTCGGCATTCGCCGTAGATAGTGATTGATCCTCCCGAGTTCTGGACCGGCGAGTACGGGTCGAAGACTGCCGTGACGCCCTGTTTGCTCAATGCGGAGCCATGGGTGTGGAAGTCCCCTGGTCCTCCCCAGCCGCGTTGTTTAAGGACCGAGATCATCTGCTGTATCTCAGCTCGGGATGCTTCCAGGGTCGGCGCATGGTCGTAGGTGAGCCCGACGATTCCCCGGAAGGGCGCGACGGCCTGGTCGTTACAGGAGTCACGGCTGAAATGACCCGAGACGCCTTTAAGCCCCAGAGTCGTGGCGATCTCTCGTGCCGCGTCGACCACTTGGGCCCTGGATTGTTCAGGAGTCATCGGGTTGGGCACCCCTTCGCTCAAATGCTTTATGCTGCTGCAGGATTGAAGTGTGAGGGCGAGCGCCCCCGCTGCAGTGAGGACCACCACCGAACGCCATACGCTGTTGAGTCTCGTCAAGGTGTTCATCGATATTTTCAATGGTAGTGGCCTCCTGTCGGGCGTCGAAGCGCCTCTGGGTCGAATTCGTCGGGGAGCCAATAGGTGCCACGGTGCTGTGCGGTCATGTTGTCGTGCGCCAGCGCGTCACCGTGACCGGATGCGATGTCGGCCATGCTGAACAGCGATTCGTTCCCGGGTGTGAAGTAGGAACTGTGATCCTTCAGCGGGAAGGTCACGCCGGGGGCCTCGGCTTTGAACCGTGTGGAACCTCTTCAGTCGGGATACCGGACCGCCACCAGCTCGACCTGCTGTGGCCCCTGCGGCGTCTCGAATGTCACGACGTCCCCTGGCCGGTGGCCTGCCAGTGCGAGCCCCATCGGGCTGTCCGGCGACAACGCGTGCTCGTCCACGATCGGCACCTCTCCGACGATCGCGACGACCCGCAGGCGAACGAGCTCCCCATCCGGGAAGCGCAGCGTCACCTCGGTGCCGTCCGGCAGTGCGCCCGGTACCTCGGACTCGGGTCGCCCACCGTGCAGATGCCAGTTGATTTCGGCCATCCGATCGTCGATTGCGGTCAGCTCGTCGGCGAGAGCAATCTGGTCCGCCGCATCGGCGTCGACGAGGCCGCCGACCGCATCACGCATGCTGTCGAGGTCGGCCGCCACGCGCTCGCGCCGCCGCTTCAGTTCTTCCAGCTCGGCCTCGAGAAGGGCGAGCTCGTCCGACGTCAGCAGCGCCGCCCGGCTGTGCTTGCTCACGACCCCACGCCCGCGCTCGACCCCGGGTGGCGGATGGTGTCGCGCCGCAGCCGACGGTTGCTCTTGGGTTCACGCTCCGTCTTGAGCCGATCGAGCTGGGTGATCAGGTCCCTCTTGGCTTCGGCGAGAGCCCGCATGAGATCCCGGTCGGATTCCACCGCCACGAGCGGCGGGCAGCCCGCGAGAAAAGCGCGGAGCATTACGCGCTGCTCTTTACCGCCGCGCTCGTGCACGGACACGTCGAGTTGGACATCGCTCGGGTCCCACCTGGCCAGCTGCGGACCCAGCGCGGACAGCTCTCCGAGGATCTGCTCGCGTTCCTGTTCTTTGAACCCGGCGCCCAGACGAAACGAGCGCTCGTCGAGATGGTCCCGCCGCCGCGCGTTGTCGGTACTACTCATGCCTACGAGCATCAGGCACGAACGACGTGGACCGCTTCCCCTCCTCAGGCCCGATCTCAGCGTGGATTGTGGGCCTGCGAGAACATGGCGCGCGGTCAGGCCTTGGCCAGCTGCTTCTGCTTGTACACGAGCCCAACTCCTTGCGCGGCCAGGTACGACGCGTCGACAGTGGTGGCGATCGCCCGCTCATCCATCGTGGTCATGTTGTTGCCGGCTCGGCCGTCGTGCACGCAAGGGCTCGCAGTGCCCCCAGTCGGACTCGAACCGACACTGGGCGGATTTTAAGTCCGCTGCCTCTGCCAATTGGGCTATGGGGGCCCGGCGGCGAATCTAGCGCGTGGCCGCTGAATCCAAGACATCGCGTCCCGCTCGAAATAGCCAAAAACCGGCAGATGCATTCGGGGTGAGTGTGGGCTAAGATTCCCGCCCGCGCGCCTCAACCATGCGTTTCCCGCGAGATCACAGATGACACCGCTATGTCGTCGGGCAGGACATTGTTAAAACTGCCGACTCCATCGTTAAAAAGCCGTAAACGGCTGCCAACCTGGCCCTTTCGGCCGGGAACGTGGATGTCTGGGTCGTTAGTGTTACGCCAACGCACAGGGGCCGTTACGCAAACACACAGGTCGACCAACACATGGGGGTCGGCTAGTTCCAACTTTAGGAGCAACCGTGGCTTTTCTGACAACACAGACCGAAGAGATGCTAGCCGCCGAGGCGGCGCTGCAGGGCATCAACACCAATCTGGCGGCGCAGAACGCGGGTGCGGCGCCGGCGACGACGGTGGTCGCTCCGGCCGCCGCCGATCCGGTGTCGGTCCAGCAGGCAGCGATCTTCTCGGCGTACGGCGCCCAGTACCAAACGATGGCCGCGCAGGCGCAGACGCTTCTGCAGAATTACGCGCAAACGCTGGGCATCAGCTCCGGTAGCTACGGCGACACCGAAGCCGTCAACGCCTCGCAGGCCGTGCTGTCGAATGCGAGCTCACTGGCAAGCCCCCTGGCCGCTCCAGCCGCCGCAGCCGCCCCCGCTGGCAACCCCCTCGACGTCCTCCAGTACCTCCTCGGCGGCACCGGCAACTACAGCACCGGACTCGGCGGCCCCTTCAGCCTGTCGGGTAACGCGGCCAACATCCTCAACATCGGTGGCGGCAACTGGGCGTCGGCCGGTTCGAACCTGCTCGGTATTGCCGGTGGCGGTCTGCTCGACACCTCCGCCGCCGACGCCGCCGGTTCGTCCGCCGACGCGGCGGGTCTTGCTGATTCCACGGCGCCGATGGCCGGCGGCGGCATGGCTGGCGGCGGCATGGCCGGCCTGGGCACGCCGATGGCCGCGGCGGGCCAGTCCACCATGGTCGGCAAGCTGTCGGTCCCGCCGACCTGGGCCGGCTCGGCCACCCCAATTGTCGGCACCAGCGCGGCCCCGCTCGAGACCGTGGGCTGGACCGGCGCCGCGCCGCAGGCCGGCCCGGGAACCGTC
>DASTKA010000122.1:0-2915 GCA_035716165.1 Mycobacterium sp.
TTAACCGGACAGGTTGAAGTTGCCGTTGGTGCCGTAAATGGAGAGCGAGACCAACAGCGTCACCGACACCACGACGATCAGCGAGGTCCGCACCGCGTTGCCGGTCGCGTTGCCTACGCCGGCCGGCCCTCCCGAGGCGAAATAGCCGTAGTAGGTGTGGATCAACAGGATGGTGAGCGCCATCAGGATGGCCTGTAGGAACGACCACAACAGGTCGATCGGGTTTAGGAACGTGTTGAAGTAGTGCTGGTACAGACCCTGCGACTGTCCGAGCAAGAACGTCGTGGTGAATTGACTTGCCAAGAACGACAGGATGACGGCGATGGCGTACAGCGGCGTGATAGCCAGCATTCCCGCCAGGATCCTGGTGCTCACCAAGTAGGCAACCGGCCGAATGGCCATGCTTTCCAACGCATCGACTTCTTCGTTGATCCGCATGGCACCCAGCTGAGCTGTGACCCCGGCGCCGAAGGTGGCCGCCAGACCGATCCCGGCGACCACGGGTGCCGCAATGCGCACGTTGATGAATGCGGACAAGAAGCCCGTCAGCGCCTCGATGCCGATATTGCCCAGCGAGGTGTAACCCTGAATGGCCAGCGTGCCGCCCGCCGCCAGCGTCAGGAAGCCGACGATCACGACGGTTCCGCCGATCATGGCCAAAGTGCCCGCGCCCATGCTGATCTCGGCGACCAGTCGAACGACTTCCCGCGTGTAGCGGGTCGCGGCGAAGGGCACCCCGGCGAGCGCTTTCCCGTAGAACTGGGTGTGGTCACCGATCCGCCCGAAAAAGGCGACCGGCCTCTCGAATTGGCGGCTCAGTCGCGGATATGTGGCCCTCAGTGCCATGGCCGCCCCTACTTCGCCGTCATCTTGATGCCGATCGCGGTGACCACCACGTTGACGACAAAAAGGGACATGAAGGCATAAACCACGGTTTCGTTCACCGCGTTGCCAACGGCCTTGGCGCCCCCGCCGGTGATCGACAGGCCCCGATAGCAGGCGACCAAGCCGGCGATGAGGCCGAAAAGCGCTGCCTTGACGCAGGAAATAACGACCTCGGGCACGCCGGTGAGCAACGTGATGCCCGCGGCGAACGCGCCGGGATTGACGTCTTGGACAAATACCGAAAAGACGTAGCCGCCAAGGACGCCGATGATGACCACGAGGCTGTTCAGCAGTAAGGCGACCAATCCGGAAGCCAGCATGCGCGGTGTGACCAGCCGTTGCACCGGGTTGATGCCCAGCACCTCCATCGCGTCGATTTCTTCGCGAATCGTTCGCGCGCCCAGGTCCGCGCACATTGCCGTCGCACCGGCGCCGGCAACGATCAACACCGTGACCAGCGGGCCGAGCTGGGTGACGGCACCGAACGCGGCACCCGCACCGGATAGATCCGCCGCGCCCAGTTCACGCAGGAGGATGTTGAGCGTGAAGCTGACCAGGACGGTGAACGGAATCGCCACCAACAAGGTGGGAGCCAGCGATACCCGCGCGACAAACCAGGACTGCTCCAAGAACTCCCGCCACTGGAACGGCCGACGGAACGCGAACTTGACCGCATCGAACGACATGGCGCACAGGGCGCCGACGGCTTGCATGGGCCCCGAGAAGTCCCATTTCAGTTTCAGCTGCGGCAATCCCGCTGACCAGTGGTCGGCGCCCTTAGTTGCCATCGGCGTCAGGCCCTTCCCGTGTAACGAGACCGGCAGTCTTGTTCTGGCGCAACGGCTGCGGTAGATTCATTGGAATTGACGGCTGCGAAGACGCGCTGACGAGGGCGAAATGGCCAGCCTGCAGCCATGTTTCGGCGGCGGCGCGCGATGTGACAGCCCCGACCTCGCTCACGCCAAACCTCCGTTCTGTTGCGTAAGTTCGCTGTAAAGCGAGGCGCTCCGCTTCTTGAAGCGTCCGGCGATTATGACTCATGCGGCGTCCAGGCGGAGCGAAAAATGCATAACCGTTATCGCGCAGTTGGCGATCGGTGTCAGGACGCAAGGTAACTGCGTCCCAACACAAGCGAGGGTCGGCTCAAGCATTGCCGGGCTACTCCGTCCAGTAGCACTCAAGTGACGGCGCCGGCCGTCTTGAGTTCGATGATGCGGTCCCAGTCGAGGCCGAGTTCCATCAGGATCTCGTCGGTCTGTTCTGCAAAGCCGGGCGCCGGCCCGGTCTGTGGCGCTGCGACGTCGAACTGTACCGGGTTGGCCACCAACTCCAGTTCACCCGCCTGCACCATGTACTCGTTCGAGCGGATCTGCGCGTCGTCGGCTGCTTGCAGGGTGTCCTGCACCGGTGCCCACGGCCCGGAAAGCGTGGCGAAGCGCTCGCTCCACTCGGCCAGCGTGCGGGCGGCGATGGCCTTGGTCAGCAGTTCCACCGCGTCCGCCGTGTTGGCTGCGATGTTCTCCACCGTGTCGAAGCGCGGGTCGTCGGCTAGCTCGGGCAGGTCCACGTGGCGGCACACGTCGGCCCAGAACTTGGTGGGCTGCATCATCACGAAGGAGATGTAGCGGCCATCCGACGTCGTGTAGAGGCCCACCAGCGGGTTATTGGGCGCCCCGTGCACGCCGGGCGGCGGCGGTTCCAGCCGCTGGTTCAGATGCTTTGTCAGCGCGACCGTGTGGCCCATCGACCACAGGCCGCTGCCCAGCAGGGACACATCGACGACGGACGGTTTGCCGGTGCGTTCACGTCCCAGCAGCGCGGCCGCGATGCCGCCGGCGAGGTTGGTGCCCGAGATCGTGTCGCCGTATGCCGGTCCGGGCGGCGCGATCATGCCCGGCATGCCGGCGGGAGTGATGGTGGCGGCCGTACCGGCCCGGCACCAGAAGGCGGTCATGTCGTAGCCACCCTTGGCCGACTCTTCTCCGCGCGGACCGAGCGCACTGCCCCGCGCATAGATGATCTTCGGGTTC
>DASTKA010000123.1:0-3022 GCA_035716165.1 Mycobacterium sp.
GCGTGAATGACCAGGCCGTCGCCGCGCAGGATGGCGATGACGTCGGTGAGGTACAGCTCCTGCTGGGCGTTGTCGGAGCCCAACCGGTGCAGCGCCGAGCGCAGCGCCGCGGTGTCGAAGGCGTAGACGCCGGCGTTGACCTCACGGATCTCGCGCTGTGAGGGCGTGGCGTCGGCGTGTTCCACGATCGCCATCACCTCGTTGTCCTGGGTGCGCAGGATGCGGCCGTAGCCGCTGGGGTCGTCGACCGTGGTGGTCAGCACCGTGACCGCGGCCGGCGCGGCGCGGTGGGTGGCGATCAGGTCGGCCAGGGTGTCGGCGTCCAGCAGCGGGGTGTCGCCGGAGGTGACGACGACCACCCCGGCGTAGTCGGCGGGCAGCGCGGACAGGCCGCACAGGACGGCGTCGCCGGTGCCGCGGGGCCGGTCCTGCAACGCCACGTCGATCGGGCGTCCCAGGGCGTCGGCCCAGTCGGCGACCAGCGGCGCGATGCGCTCGTGGTCATGGCCCAAAACGACGGCCAGGTGCTGGGGAGCCACCTTGGTGATCGCGTGCAGGAGGTGGGACAGCATGCTGCGCCCACCGATGGTGTGCAGGACTTTCGGGGTGTCCGACCGCATCCGGGTGCCGGGCCCGGCCGCCAGCACCAGCACCGCGGTATCACCAGGAGACGACATCAACCCTCCTCGTTGGGTTTGTCCGCGCGGGCTGCGCGCTTCAAGCGCCGACACGCCGTCAAGCGTGTCACCTCAGCTGCGGTGAAGGCAAAAAGATGGGATATCCCGATCGGCAATCGAAGCTCCGTCGCCAGGACTCGAACCTGAACTTTCTGAACCAAAATCAGAGGTGCTGCCGATTACACCACGACGGATCGCTAACCCATGGCGAGCGGCGGGTTGAGAACCACCGCGCCAAGAAGACTTTAGTCTGACGACGACGCGGGCCGCTTGCGGGCCGATGAGGAGTCGGACAAATCTCGGCTCAGTCTGACGACGATGCGGGCCGCTTGCCGGCGGTTGACGGATACGCTGGTTGACGTGGCCGTGCTGGACAAGGACCCGGACAAAGAGGTGCGGGCGCCGCGCGCGCGGATGACCGGCACCGAGCGCCGCCAACAGCTCATCGGCATTGCGCGCACGCTGTTCGCCGAGCGTGGATACGAAGGCACCTCGATCGAGGAGATCGCGCTGCGTGCCAACGTCTCCAAGCCGGTGGTGTACGAGCACTTCGGCGGCAAGGAAGGCCTGTACGCCGTCGTCGTCGACCGGGAGATGTCGGCGCTGCTGGACGGCATCACCTCGTCGCTGACCAACAACCGGTCCCGAGTGCGCGTCGAACGGGTCGCGCTGGCGCTGCTCACCTATGTCGAGGAGCGCACCGACGGCTTCCGGATCATGATCCGCGATTCGCCGGCCGCGATCAGCTCGGGCACCTATTCCAGCCTGCTCAATGACGCCGTCAACCAGGTCAGCTCCATCCTGGCCGGCGACTTCTCCCGGCGCGGCCTGGATCCCGGGCTGGCGCCGCTGTACGCGCAAGCGCTGGTCGGCTCGGTGTCGATGACCGCGCAGTGGTGGCTCGACACCCGCGTGCCCAAGAAAGAAGTGGTGGCCGCGCACCTGGTCAACCTGATGTGGAACGGGCTGACCCATCTGGAGGCCGACCCCCGGCTGCAGGACGAGTAGCCCGGTCGGCCACCGCCTCGCGGCGGGCTAGCCGCAGTCCCGGGCCAGCAGATCGGCAACGGTCTCCCGTCGAACCAGTTCGCGGGCCCGGCCGTCCTTGACCGCCACCAGCGCGGGGCGGCCGACCATGTTGTAGTTCGACGCCATGCTGTGGTGATACGCACCGGTGCACGCCACGGCCAGCAGGTCGCCGGGGTGCAGGTCCGCGGGGAGCTCGACGTCGCGGGCGATCTCGTCGCCCGATTCACAGTGCCGGCCGGCCACGGTGACGCGCTGCTTGAGTCCGTGCGGGGGCCGGTTCGCCAGCATGACCGTGTACTGCGCGCCGTACAAGGACACGCGGGGGTTGTCGCTCATGCCGCCGTCGACCGAGACGAAGGTGCGGCCGCCCGGCTGGGTCTTGATCGAGCACACCCGATACAGCGTCACACCGGCCCGGCCGCTGATCGCGCGGCCCGGCTCGACGACGATGGTCGGCCGCGGGAAATGTTCGACGGCGCACGCCTCGTCCAGCGCGTCCTCGATGGCGGCGGCCAGCTCGTCGAGGTCGAGTGCACGATCGCCCGGGAAGTAGGGGATGGCGTGCCCACCGCCGATGTTCAGCTCGGTGAGGATGACGCCGTGTTGCGCCCGGATATCGGCCATCGCGGCGATCATCCTGCGGATCGCCTCGCCGTACAACGCGGCGTCGGTGACCTGCGAGCCGATGTGGCAGTGCAGGCCGACCAGATCCAGAATCGGATGCGCCAGCACCCGCTGCACCGCCACGTCGGCACGATCGCCGTGCAGCGTGAAGCCGAACTTCTGATCGCTGATGCCGGTGGTCACCGCCCGGTGCCCGTGGATGTCGATGTCCGGCGTGACCCGGATCAGCACCCGCTGGCGCCGGCGCGCCAGCCCCGCCAGGTAAGCGATTTCGATCGCCGAATCCAGCACCACCCGCCCGACTCCGACCCGCACCGCGTCGCGCAGCTCGTCGGTGGATTTCGCGTTGCCGTGCATGACGATGCGAGCCGGGTCCACTCCGCCGGCGAGGGCGGCTGCCAGCTCGCCCGCCGAACAGACGTCGATGCCCAGGCCCTCCTCGTGAGCCCAGCGCGCAACCGCGATGCTCAGGAGCGACTTTCCGGCGTAGACCACCTCGACGCCACGCAGCGCCCGCCGGTAGCGACGGGCGCGGTGCCTGAAATCGGTTTCGTCGATGACGTAGGCCGGGGTGTGAAACTCGTCGGCGATATCGGCCAGTGGTACACCGCCGATGCACAGCCTGCCCTCCTCGTCGGGGCGGGCGGTGATGGGCCAGATCGCGGGGTCGAAACGCGGGTGCGCCGCGTGAC